>JADGBZ010000005.1 GCA_015231175.1 Magnetococcales bacterium
GAAGGTGTCGTAACTGCGTCCGCCCGGGTGGACCACATGATAGGTGCAGCCACCAACGGCGCGTTTGTTCCAGGTGTCGAAGAGATCGAACACCAGGGGGGAATGGACCTTGATGAGGGGGTGCATGGCGGAAGGGGGTTGCCAGGCTTTGAAACGGACCCCGGCGACGTACTCTCCGGCGGTGCCAGTATTGTTCATGGGGAGGAGGTGGCCATTGCAGGCAACCTGGTAACGATCCGGGGGGAGGTTGGCGATGCGGATCTGGATGCGTTCGGCGGAGGAGTCCACAAAACGGGTGGTTCCCTGGCGGCTGAGCTCCTCGCCGAGGACGTGCCAGGGCTCCAGCGCCTGCCGCAGTTCAAGATGGACTCCCTGTATTTGGACCTCGCCTATTTTGGGGAAACGAAATTCGAGAAAGGGATCCAGCCAGGCATCCTGGAATGGATAACCGGCTGCCCGCAGTTCGGCGGCCACCTCGGCCACGTCCCGGGCGACGTGATACGGCAGCATGAAACGGTCATGCAGGGTCGTGCTCCAACGCACCAGAGGGATGCGATAGGGCTGCTGCCAGAATCGGGCGACCAAAGTCCGGAGCAACACCATCTGGACCAGGCTCATCCTGGCATGCGGGGGCATTTCAAAGGCGCGCAGTTCCAGTAAGCCGAGACGGCCTGTGGGGCTGTGCGGGGCGTAGAGTTTGTCGATGCAAAACTCTGCCCGGTGGGTGTTGCCGGAGATGTCCACCAACAGGTGGCGCAACAGCCGATCGGCAAGCCAGGGTTGGTCGCTTTCGCCGTTGGGAATCTGACTGAGGGCGATTTCAAGCTCGTGGAGATAGTCGTCGCGGCCTTCATCGACACGCGGCGCCTGGCTGGTGGGGCCGATGAAAAGGCTGGAAAAGAGGTAGGAGAGCCCTGGGTGGTGCTGCCAATAGGTGATCAGACTGGCGAGCAGGTCGGGGCGCCGCAACAGGGGGCTGTCGGCAGGGGTCGGTCCCCCCAGGGTGACATGGTTGCCGCCGCCGGTGCCGGTGTGGCGGCCATCCAGCAAAAATTTTTCCGTCGCCAAACGGGCGTTGCGAGCCTCTTCGTAAAGCACGGTCGTGCAGTGGACCAGGTCGGCCCAATGGTGGGCGGGATGGATGTTGACCTCGATGACCCCGGGGTCCGGGGTGACATAAAACTTGTTGAGACGCCAATCTTCCGGGGGTGGATACCCCTCCAGAAGGACTGGGATGGCCAACTCTTGGGCTGTGGCCTCGATGGCTTCGACCACGGCCATGAACCCCTCCAGATGGGTCAAGGGTGGCAGAAAGATGCACAGACGCCCCTCCCGGGGTTCGATGCAAAGCGCCGTGCCGATGAAATCAGCCAGCAGGGCTGCCGCGACCGGTTGCTGTGCCGGCAGGGGTTCCCTGGGTTCAAAAGCGCACCGTTCGGGAGGTGAAGGTCGCTTCTCCGGAGGCGTGGCGTGCAACGATTGCAGGGGGAGCCGCAAGCCCATGGGGGAGTCGCCGGGAATCAGAAAAAGGTGCCCCTGACGTGTTTGCCACAGGCAACTGATCCAGCGGGATGCGTGTGGATCCCAGGCCAGGGGGAGGGCAAAACCCACCGGATTTTGCAACCCCTGGGACAGGATACGCGCCAGGCGTTGCCGGTCCAGGGAGTCCTTCAGAGAGGCTTGCAGGGGATCGACGCCCACGGGGAGGGAGTACTCCTGCCAGATGTGATAGATCGGGTCTTCGTAGGCGGGGGTGAGGGCCGATTCAATACCACCCAGCCGGGCGGCCAACCTTTGGGCGAAGCGTTGGGCGGACGCGATATCCTGACCATCGTTGCGGGTGGGGTCTCCCTGGAGGTCGGGGTGGTGCCAGAGAGGCTGGCCGTCGGTTCGCCAGTAACAGGCGTAACGCCAACGCGGCAGCTCCTCCCCGGGGTACCACTTGCCCTGGGCGAAGTGCAACAGGGATCCGGTGGCAAAACGCCGGGCCAATCGCAACAGCAGATCGTGGGCTCGCTCCCGTTTGTGGGGACCGTCGGCTGCCGTCGTCCACTCCGGGCCGTCCATGTCGTCGATGGAGACGAAAGTGGGTTCCCCCCCCATGGTGAGGCGGATGTCGTTGGCCACGATTTCCTCATCCACCTGCTCCCCCAAGGCCAGAATGGCCGACCACTGGTCATCGGTGTAGGGTTTGGTGACGCGGGGATCTTCCTGGATACGGGTCAAGGTGTTGGCGTGGTGGAATGTGACCTCGCAAGGATCGCTGTTGCCGGTGACGGGCGCGGCGTTGCGAGGATCCGGCGTACAGGCCAGGGGAATATGCCCCTCTCCGGCGAAGAGGCCTGAGGTGGGATCCATGCCAATCCAGCCGGCCCCGGGCAGATAGACCTCACACCAGGCGTGCAGATCGGTAAAATCGGCGGGGGGGCCGGAGGGTCCGTCCAGGGATTTGACATCCGAGACCAGTTGGACCAAATATCCGGAGACAAAACGGGCGGCAAGTCCCAGCCGGCGCAGGGCCTGCACCAGCAGCCAGGCGGTATCCCGGCAGGAACCGGTTCCCTTGGCAAAGGTCTCCTCACAGGATTGGATCCCGGGCTCCATGCGGATGGTGTAACCGATCTTCTTTTGCAGCGCTTGCAGGGTTTCGGCGAGAAAATCAATGGTGGGACGAGGTTTTTGGTTCAGGTTTTGCAGCCATTTTTCCAGGTGCGGGCTGGTTTCTCTGACCTCAAGATAGGGTTGCAGCTCCTTCAGGAGTTCTTTTTCGTAGGGGAAAGAAAATGTGCGGGCCGACTCTTCCAGGAAAAAATCGAATGGATTGATGGTGACCATGCGGGCCACCACCTCCACGTCGATGCTCAGTTCCCGGCAGAGTTCCGGAAAGACCACCCGGGCAAGAAAATTGCCGAAAGGATCCTGCTGCCAATTGATGAAATGGGGCTCCGGTCGGATCTTCAGGGTGTAGGAGTCGATGGGCGTGCGGCAATGCGGCGCCGGACGCAGGCGGATGACGTGAGGCGAAAGGGAGACAAGGCGGTCGAATCGATAAGAGGTTTGATGGCGGATGGCGACACGGATGGTCATGGGAAACAGCCTCGTCAAGTCTCAGGAGTGGTCTTTGAGTTTTTCCCAGTTGAACGGGGGGAGTCCGTGGAAGATGCGTTCCAGGCCCTTGTGCCAGTGCTTGCACAGGGAGAGCAGATAGGGGTTGTCCTGTCCGAGACGGGCCTGGGTGCCGCCGTCGAGTTGACCAGAGTGGAGCATGAGCAGGTCGATGGGTGGACCGACCGTCAGGTTGGAACGCATGGTGGAGTCCAGAGAGACCAGGGCGCAGCGCGTGGCGTCGTCGATGGACATCCCGACGTGTACGATCCGGTCGAGGATGGGTTTGCCGTATTTGGTTTCACCGATCTGAAGGAAAGGGTGATAGGGGGAGGGAGCGATGTGGTTCCCTTCCGGGTAGATCAGAAACATGGCGTGCCGGGCCGAGCCGATCTGGCCGGCCAGAATGAAGGTGGCTTCAAAGCGCACGGAGGAGTCTTGTCGATCCTCGGATCGTTTTTGTACATCGAGGCTGACCGAGCCGAGATAGTCGGCGGCGGCATGCATGTCCACCACGGTGCGCAGGCTGGTTTTGCACTCCGGATTTTCGCTGTCCAGGAAGAGGCGGTGGACCACTGCCTGTGTCGTGGCCAGATTGCCCGAGGAGAGCAGGACGAACTGGCGTTCCCCTTTCCAAACGAAGGTGAACATTTTGGGATAGGAACCCACCTGGTCCACACCGGCATTGGTGCGTGAGTCGGAAGCGAGTATCATGCCCTCGTTGAGTTGAATGCCGACGCAATAGGTCATAACGCCTCGTCTATGCCTGGAATGGAGTTGTTGCCGGAAGAGTGCTGAACAGCGACTATTTGACCATGGAGAGCGGAAAGTTGCCCGAGCAGGAAAATCTGGAACCAGGATATCAGGAAGCTTTTGGTGGCGATGGTACGCTCCAGGCCCATTGGCGGAAATTTTTTGATTTTCTCTATGCCGGTGGACCCGATCTGCCCCAGCGGTTGGAAGAGGATGCCAGGCGTTTGCTGCGGGAATCCGGCGCGACCTACAATATTCGGGCAGGGCAGTTCAGCCGGCGCCATGTCTGGCCGTTGGATCCGGTGCCGTTGATCATGGACGCCGATCTCTGGGAGCGGCTCTCCGTGGGTTTGACGCAACGCCATCAGCTCCTTTCGCTGCTGTTGCAGGATCTGTATGGTCCGCGCCGTTGCATCCACGAAGGCATTCTGCCGGCAGAGGTGGTTTACGGTTGGTCGGGCTTTTTGTTGTCCTCCTATGGCCGCAATACAGGGCAGACGCCGGCTTTGCCATTTTATGCCGCGGATATGGGACGCGATATGTCTGGACGTTTTCTGGTTCTTTCGGACCGGACGCAGGCCCCTTCCGGACATGGGTACGTGTTGCAGAATCGGCGGGTCATGGGGCGGCTGTATGGCAGCACCGGGCAGTTGGCCAACATTCCGCCGCTGTTGCCCTTTTTCCGGGCCATGCGCTCGGATCTGGTGTCTCTGACGCCGTACTCCAAGCAGGAGGCCCATGTGGTGCTTCTGACGCCAGGGCCGGGTTACGAGACACACTACGAACATACCCTGCTGGCCCATTTTTTGGGATTGACCTTGGCCCAGGGAGATGATCTGGCCGTGCGTCATGGCCGCCTGTGGCTGAAAACCCTGGATGGGTTGATGCCTGTCGAAGTGGTGCTGCGCCGGGTTGATGAGACCTGGTGCGATCCTCTGGAGTTGCGGGAGGATTCGATGTTGGGGGTGGTGGGGTTGACCCAGGTGGCCCGGGCAGGACGGGTGGCCATGGCCAACGTTCTCGGGAGCGGCGTTCTGGAAACCCTGGCCATCCAGGCTTATCTGCCCCGCCTTGCCAACTATTTTCTTGGCGCGGATCTGCTTCTGGCGAGTCCCCGCACCTGGTGGTTGGGTGATCCGGTTCAACGAGCCGAGGCTGTGGCGCGTTGGTCCGAGTTGACGATCCTGCCTCTGGCCTATGATCCGGTCTATCCGATATCCGGCAATGCTTCGGTTGCAGCACTCTCCAGGGAACAGGTTCTCGCGATGCCGCACCGCTTTGTTGCCCGGGAGAGTTTTATCCCATCCCGGGCGCCCTGCATCCATGCTGGCCAGCTTGGTCACCAACCGGTCCTCATTCGCGCCTATCTCTCCAGCGATGGGCAACATGCCCGGGTGATGCCGGGGGGATTGGCGCGCGTTGCCACGGGACATAGCGGTTCTCTGGCTTTTTCCCCCACGCAGGGGGGGGTTGCCAAGGATATCTGGATTGTTGCCGCGCAGCCTTTTGAACAACGTGAGACCCTGGTCAGCACGCCCATTCTGAATCCGGCGCCGCTGGTCGGCGTTCCCAGCCGGGTGGCGGAAAACCTGTTTTGGATCGGGCGTTATGCGGAGCGGGCTGAAGGAACGATTCGTTTGTTTCGTGAGTTCATGGCCTTGGATACGGAGGAGAACTCCTTGACCTCCCGGCAGCGTGACCTGTGCCGCCGGCTGCTTTTGACCACCTTCACCCACGTCACGGCCACCTACCCCGGGTTTACGGGCGAGGAGGGGGCTTATGCCCTCTCCGATCCATTTTCCGAACTTTTTTCGACTCTCCTGACTCCCGAACGGGTCGGCAGTCTGGCCTTCTCTCTGCGATCCATGATTCATGCGGCTTTTTCGGTGCGTGATCGTCTCTCGACCGATACCTGGGAAGTCCTGGACGGCATCTCCCAGGCCTTGGACGCCCTGCAAGGACGCATGCCCCGGAATCTTGGAGGGCTCTTCTGGGAGACCGGACCTCTGCTGCAGGGATTGACCGCTTTTTCCGGCCTGACCTGGGAAAATATGAATCGTGACCTGGGGTGGCGGTTCCTTGATCTGGGGCGCCGCCTGGAACGCAGCATGTTTTTGGCGCAGGTCTTGGAAACCACCCTGGCCGAACCGGTGGAAGAGAGCAGTGAGACGGCCATCATGGAGCGGTTGCTCAACGTCAACGACAGTCTGACCGCCTTTCGCATGCAGTTCCAGACCACGATGGAACTCTCTCTGGTGCTGGAAAAGTTGTTGCAGGATGATACCAATCCACGTTCGCTGGTGTTTCAGTTGACTCTGATGGAGAACCATGCGGCAGCCATTCCACGCAGCCCGCACCAGAATCTCTACCGCACCCATTTGGGCAGGGTGGTCTTCGAGACCCTTGCCGCCGTGCGCCTGGCAGATCCCGGGGAGCTGATCCGCGTGACCGAAGCGGGGGGGCAGAGGGAGAAACTGATCGACTTGACGGGCCGCATCCGGAAACTCCTGCCACTCTTCTCCGAAACAGCCTCCAACAGTTATTTTCGTCATGCCGACCCTCCCCACCACTTGTTCAGAGCCAACAGGAATGCCAGGTGATGAACTACCGCATCACGCATACCACCCGCTACATCTACAACGAGCCGGTGACGATTGGCCATAACCGTATTCATCTTAAACCGATGAATTTTCCTGGACAGCGTTGTCACCGCTTTGAGCTGACGGTACGTCCCGAACCGACGACATTGCAGGAGTTCGAGGATTTTTTCGGCAACACGGTCCATTACTTCGAAATTCTTGAACCTCATGAGGCCCTGCACATCAAAAGCACCAGTCAGGTAACCCGCGAGCCTTTTGTGGTGCATGATTTTTCCGCCTTTCCAGCCTGGGAGCAGGGGTGCCCGGGTCGTCCGGAAGCCCATGACGAGGTGCGCCGCTGGGCCATTTTTGCCATGGATTCCCCCATGGCGCCGCGTGGTGTCGATTTGTCCGACTTTGCCCGTCCCGACTTTCCGCCGGGGCGATCCCTGGTTGAGGCGGCCCTGGCTTTTACCCAACGGCTTTACCAGGATTTCAAATATCGACCCGGCAGCACGACCATAGCTACCCCGATCGAACAGGTTTTGCGGCAGCGTTGCGGGGTGTGCCAGGACTTTGCCCATCTGGCCCTGGGAGCCTTGCGCTCTCTGGGACTCTGTGTGCGCTATGTCAGCGGCTACCTGGAGACCGATCCCCCTCCGGGAATGCCACGTCTGGCCGGAGCGGATGCCTCGCATGCCTGGTTCGCCCTCTTTGTCCCCGGCATGGGGTGGGTGGACTTCGACCCTACCAACGGCATCATTCCCTCCACACGCCACATCACGGTGGCTGTGGGGAGGGATTACACCGACGTTCCCCCGGTCAAGGGGGTGGTGTTGGGGGGGCGTGAGCATGTCTTGAAGGTCTCCGTCGATGTGTTGCAGGATGATTTCCAATCATCAGGGGGCCTTGCATAGCCCCCGGTTGAGTGTCCCAGTCGGGTGGCCCGGTCGAGTGTCCCGGTTGGGTGGGGAGATGGATGCGGGTGGGTTCACGTTTGAGTCTGTTCGGAGCGGTCGGTTCCTTCTGTTTGGGCAGGCAGGGTGTTGAAGTAAGTCTTGCCGATGCTGCCATGAAGATGGCCCAGGTGGATTTGAAGTTTGTCCAAAAATTCGTGCAATCCTCCTTCTTCGGCCAATCCCTGTACATCGGCCAGATAGATCTCCTGTTCGATGGCTTTGATGACCGTTTGGGCTGTTGTATCCCGGCGCAGCTTGGCCAGGCAGTTTTCCACGCCATCGATGCAGTAACGGAACGTGCGCGGAAACTGGCGATCCTTGAGGAGGAACGCCAAAACCTCCGGCCCGCGCACACGCGGTTCCACCCGCCGGCGATACATCTGGTCTCCCGACAGGGAGCGCAGTACGGTCAGCCACACGGCGTTGCGCAGGGGAAGATCCATCTGTTTCCAGCTCTCCAGCATGCCGGCTCCCCGCACATCCAGGATGCGGGTGATCATGTCGGCTCGTTCCAGACAGCGTCCCAATCGGAACATGTGAAAGGCGTCATCCCGGCACATGGTGCTGTCCAGCAGTCCTGTCAATTTCAGGCAGGCATCGATGATGCCTTCCAGAAAAGCATGACGTTGGGCGGCTGGTATGTCGCTGTGCAACAACTCCTGGGTGTGGATGGTGAAGGTGTTGAGCGTTTCCCACGCCTCCCGGGGGAAAAGCTCCCGGGTGCTGCGCATGTTTTCCCTGGCCAGACGCAGGGAAGAGAGGATCGAACTGGGATTTTTTGCATCGGCGATCAAAAACTGCACCACGATGGTTTCGTCGATCGTTGCATGGAGTTTGGCAAAATATTCCCTGCTGCCGGTGATTGCGATCAACTGAAACCAGTCCAGGGGACGAACATGGCTGATGGGGGCGATGTCCAGCATCGTTTGGTTGGTCGCGATCACGAGGCGGGCGGTACCCTCCACCCTTTCCAGATAGCGGGCCATCCAGTAGATGTTTTCAGCGACCCTGGAAAGCATTACGATCTCCTTTCATCCAGTATCCAGGTATCCTTGCTCCCCCCCCCTTGCGAGGAGTTGACCACATAGGAACCCCGCCGCAGTGCGACCCGGGTCAGGCCTCCCGGCGTGACGTAGGATTTGCGTCCGCTGAGAATGAAAGGACGCAGATCCATGTGGCGTGGCTCCAGGCGGTTTCCGACCAGCGTGGGCGCTGTTGAGGGGGTCAAGGTTTGTTGGCCAATGTAGTTGCGTGGGTTGGCACGGATCCGCGCGGCGAAGGTGGTCCGTTCTGCCGGTGTGGCGTGCAATCCCATGAGCATGCCGTAACCGCCCGACTCGTTGGCGGGTTTGACCACCAGTTTGTCCAGGTTGGCCAGCACATGTTGACGCTCCTGGGGTATGTGACACCGCCAGGTGGGGACGTTGGGAATGATGGGCTCCTCCGCCAGATAGTATTGAATGATGTCAGGCATATAGGAGTAAACCACCTTGTCATCCGCCACGCCGGTTCCCGGAGCGTTGGCCAAGGCGACCTTGCCCTGACGCCAGGCGTTGATGATGCCGGAAACGCCCAGGGTCGAATCGGGTCGAAACACCAGGGGATCGATGAACTGGTCATCGATGCGGCGGTAGATCACGTCCACCCGTTCCAGGCCATGGATGGTCTTCATGAACACCTGGTCATCCTCTCCCACCATCAAATCCCGGGACTCCACCAGGGGAACGCCCATTTGTTGAGCCAGGTAGGCGTGCTCGAAATAGGCGGAGTTGTAGATACCCGGGGTCAACACAACCACGTTCGCTTTGTCGCCGGGACGTGGGGTGAGAGAAGCCAGCAACTCGTAAAGCTGGCAGGGATAGTCATCGACCGGGCGTATGGTGTGGTCCCGGAACAGCTCCGGGAAGACCCGTTTGGTCAGCATGCGATTTTCCAGCATGTAGGAGACGCCGGAGGGAACCCGCAAATTGTCCTCCAGGACATACATGGTGCCATCCCGATCCCGCAGCAGGTCACTGCCGCACAGGTGGGCCCAAACGCCATATTTGGGCCGCACCCCCACCAGCGCGGGTAGAAAATTGACGGACTCTGCCAGTACCTCTTCCGGAAACCGTTTGTCCTGGATGATTTTTCGATCATTGTACAGGTCGTCGATGAAGGCATTCAGGGCATAGGCACGTTGGACCAGGCCCCTCTCCAATTTTTCCCACTCCTTGGCATCGATGCAGCGGGGGATGATGTCGAATGGCCAGGCCCGGTCGATGTTTTCCCCTTCCGAGTAGACCGTAAAGGTGATCCCCAGGTTGCGGATGGCGACATCCGCAGCGCTTTGCCGACGGGTCAACTCCTCCACGCCAAGATTCTCGATAAATGGCATCAAGGGTTGCTGATCGTTCCGGCACTCCTTGGCCTGCATCAGGAGCTCATCAAACACACCAGGGGCCTTATAGAAAGTTCTTTCGATTTGTGGCAGTGCAAGGTTGCTCATGGGGGCCTCACAGTGTTGAATTGAACCAGGGCATGGTCTTTTTTTGATCATGGACTGCCTGTTAAAAAGGCATTTTTATCCGGATGGTTCATTAAGTTGCTTAAAATGGCACTGAATAGTCACCATCACAGTGATAATGGCAAACTGTGGGCCAATGAATGACCGGTTGACGCATCGTTAAGAAATCATTTACATGCATGATTTAAAAAAATAATAAGGGTATATTGATTTTTTTGTGACAACTGTGTAGTGTCGCGCAGAGATGAAAGGTTCCATCACCCAACGGGAGGATCATGTTGCCATGTCCAAAGCATTGCGTTATCTGGCTGGTGTGCGTCCTGACGCAGCCCAGAATCTCATGGGTTTTTACAAGCACAGCGTGCAGGCCCTGGATGACAAGACCCGGCATTTGATTCAGATTGTGACCAAGGTGGCTGTCGGTACCGAGCGGGGATTGCGTCAGTACGCACCCAAAGCGCTCAAATCTGGAGCCACCCGGGAGGAGATTCTGGATGCCGTCCTGATGGCATTTCCTGCCTCCGGTTTGAACAAGATGCTGGATGCCATCGATGTCCTGCGCGATCTGGATTTGTTGCCGCCCCTGCCTGATGAAGCGTCACCCTCTCCCCCGGAGAGTTCGCTTCTGGGGCCTTTGAGCAGTTTCCCGGAGCGCAAGATGCAGTGCGTCAATCGGCGCGATGGTGATTTGATCGTTTATCGAACAGGTCCAGATACGGTGCGTGTCTATGCCAACCGTTGTCCGCACTCCAAGGCCCCTCTATGCAAGGGGGTGGATCATGGCACAACGGTGGAGTGCCGGATCCACAACTGGCAATTCGATTTGGCCTCCGGGGCTTGTCTGGGGCCGGATCCCGCCGGTAAGCCCGGCTTGACATCGGTTGCGGTCAAAATCGTCGATGGACAGGTGACCCTGGTCTGACAGGCCTTGTGCGGAGTTGATGTGCGATCACGGCCAGACGGGTCACCCGAGGTCTCTCGGTGTCACTGGACCAGCCGGTAGCCGATGCCGGTTTCCGTCTGGATGTGTTTGGGATTGGCGGGTTCGTTTTCAATCTTGCGGCGCAATCCAGCCATGAAGACACGCAGGTAGTGCGGGCGATCCACATAACCTGGGCCCCAGACATCCCGCAGGATTTGGCGGTGGGTCAGAACCTTTCCGATGTTGGTGACGAGAAGGGTCAGGATCCGGTATTCGGTAGGGGTCAGATGGATTGTCTTTTTGGCCCGGGTGACACGGCGGCGGATCATATCGACGCGAATATTGCCAAAATCGACAACGCTGTTGTTTTCGGCAAACCCCTCGCCCTTGTGCTGGGTACGGCGCAGCACGGCGCGGATACGGGCTTGGAGTTCCGGTACCCCGAACGGCTTGGTCAGGTAGTCGTCCGCCCCGGCGTCCAGGGCGGCCACCTTCTGGAGCTCCTCGGTGCGCACGGACAAAACCAGGATGGGGATGTCGCACCAGGGGCGCAGCTCGTGTATCACATTGATGCCGTCCCGGTCAGGCAGTCCCAGATCGAGGATGATCAGGTCGGGTTGACGTGAGACCACTTCCATGAGTCCCTGCGCGGCGGTTTCCGATTCCCATACTTGGAAACCCAGGGTTTCCAGGGCTATGGCGACGTAGCGGCGAACCAGGGTCTCGTCTTCGATCAGGACGGCGCGGTGCAACAAGTCGCTCATGGAAGCCTCTCTGCATCCAGGGTGGAGAAGGGAGAGTTGCCGACGGGGAGAAAGAACTCAAACCTTGCTCCCCCCCCCTGTTGGTTACTGGCTTGGATGGCTCCTCCATGGGCTTCGATCACGGCCCGAACGATGGACAAACCCAGCCCAACGCCGCCTGTGCCGGCCTTTGACCTGCCATGCATGAATTTTTCAAAAATGGCCTCTTCCTGACCGCGAGGCAGACCGGGACCATTATCGGAAACGGTCACGACCAGCCTGTCACCCTTGATATGGGCCGCGATGTCGATACGGCTGCCGACCGGCGTATGACGGGCGGCATTTTCAAGCAGATTGCAAAAAACGCGCTCCATGAGCATGGCGTCCATCTCCAGCAGGGGCAGCTCTTCATCCGAGTGGACCTGCACCTGATATCCGCTCAGGACAATGGCCGCGGTCTTGATGGCGGAGCCAATGACCTCCTCCAACAGTTGCCACTCCTTGTGCAGCAAGGCATGGCCCTTGTGCAGGCGCGCCATGTCCAGCAGCTTGTCGATGTCCGACAGAACCAGCCGCATTTGATTGCGCATGGTATTCAACAGGTCATTGTGGATTTCGGACAAGGGGGGATGCCTCAACTGCATGGTGTCGGCAATACCGGCCATGGCGGCTATGGGGGTTCGCAGATCGTGGGAGAGACTGGACAGCAGAGCGTTGCGTAATCTCTCCGCTTCAATCTCCAGTGCGGTTTGTTGAACCTTGGTGGCAAAACTCAATCGTTCCAAAGCCAAGCCAACGAGGGCGATACAGGTTTTCAGGAGCGATGTCTGTTCGGGTGACAGTTCATCGTGGGATGCGTGCAAGGTCAGCACGAGAATGCCATGATTTTTCTTGCTCCCGGGAAGAGGAATATAGAGGAGGCGATCATGTCGATGAAACAAGGCTCCGGCTGGTGCATCCTTCTTTTGTTCATAGACGGTTTGCGCCATACGGATATCCAGCGGCTCCTGATGATAAGAGTCTGAAAATAGCCTGTTATTGTGATCCGGCAAAATAATGGACGCTTTGGCGTTGAAGTTGACATCAGCAAAGTGACTGCACGGCGCGACAACCTGGTCTCGTGTCACGATGCCTGTCAATGCACTGGATAATTCATACAAAGACCGAATGCGGCGCTCCCTGTTTTCTGTAATCGCGACCTGAATATGCAATCCGGTCGTCAAATGGGTTGTGATCAGGGATATCGTTAGCATGAAGCCGAGAATCAACCAGTATTGCTGGTCGACAATATTGAATGATTGATGCGGCGGCACAAAGTAGTAGGCAAAAGCAAAAAGGCTGAGAATGGACACGAGTATGGACAATCTTCGGCCAATCTTGACCGCGACCAGGAAGACCAATAGCAGGTAGAGCACGAGAATGTTGGCCAGCATGAGATGGTGCGTCAGGGGAATCAGAGAGAGGGTCGTGACGCCAACGAGAAACCCCGCTGCGATACCATCCCTGGCAAAGTTCAGGAGTGCTGTCACGGAAGCTGGAACGGACATAAACTACCTGGCCTGTACAAGAAAAGCTTCGATTTGCAGCGTTCAGGGATTGCTCCTGACCTTGCCAAACTCTACATAAAGAAAATCAGTCCGGGAGGTATGGGTCAAGAGCCATTCGACCAGGAAAAAGTTTAAATCGACAACATACAAAACCTGATGGTCTTTGGACAGTTTGGCGGCCAGATCCTGCAAACGGATCAACAGCCGTTTGTGTTCTTCCGTGTGGACAGCCAGCTTTGGGTAGCCCACGCTACGCATCCAGGCCTCTTCCCCGGTGAAATGGTCCCGACAATAGGTGGTGAGGAAATGGATGGCCTGATCAATTTGTTGCCAGTCCTTAAGAGAGGGTTTGCGGGTGGAGAGTCCCTCGGCAAGAATGTTTAGGTCGATCACTTGTTCCAAAAGTTGCTGGTGTTCCTTGTCGATGCGCGGAATACCTGTCATGCGCAGGCGACTGCGCAAGGAGTTTCTGAAATCGGCCTGGGATTTTGTATCGGGGGATTTCGTTTTCTCCCTTTGCTGTGGGAGAGAGGCTGATGAAGACGCTTGAAGCGTTTTGGTCAACGGACCGACGCTCTCCTTTTCTCCACGGGAAAAACGGCCATAGGCCATATCCATCAAATTGATATGTTCAAAGAGCCACCCGACGACCAGATGCTGAAGGTCGATCACGTAGGAGATCGACTCCTCCCACATGCGTTTTTCCACTTCCAGAAGGGATTTGACGAAAGCTTGATGTGCTGCGATCTGCGGTTCCAGGCCGGGAAACGCGATTCTCCGCATGAAAGCCTCTTCTTCCTGAAAATGTTTGGTGGCATAGCGCTTCAGTTCGTTGATGGTGGCCCGCAGCGAGTCATGTTCTTCCTGCCCGGGGACTCCCTTTTGCAATTTTTTGACTTCGCTATACAGGGAAACCATGATCTCCACCAGTCCCTCATGCTGGGCGTGCATGTCAGGGACGCCGACATGACGCAATCGGCTGCGCATGGATTGACGGAAATCATCCACGGTAAACACGCGCAGGAAGCCATCGGAAGAATTTTGAGTTTCCTGAATCGGCATGTCTTTCTCCGTTACTGAACACATGGATGGCCTGTTGACCTTACAACTTCCCCGTTTTCGAATCAATAAATCCAACCCCATTGTACACGAAGGTGAATCCATTGCCAAACCGCAACTTCCCCGGCTGGATTCCGTTTGTTGCAGCGGCTTGACACTCCTTGTGAGCGCGTCGTTCCCTGGAGTGGGAGGCATCCTGATCTGACTTGATTATAAGCATGCATGCTCATTTATTGGGCTTCCAGGGGGAGCTGGTTGTGGCGTGTGTTGTTTAATATTTTGATATTGTTAAATATAATTTTTTGGCACGGTCTATGAATGGCACGCGAGTGTACGATGACAATCATTCAAGCCGGGTGGGTTCCCGGTGTGTCGTTGGGTTGGCGGTGGATCGGATGCAAAAGGCATTCCGTGCGAAGGAGTCGGATCATGGTCGTAAAACGGGTGGAATGGACACCCCATATGGCTGACATGGATGGTGCGGTTTTGGACACCCTTCTGGCGGCCCATATCGAATCCGATGGGGATTGGAACGTCAGCGGTTTTGGTCCGTTCAGACTGAAGAGCGCCTTTCAGCCCATATTCAGCCTCTCGCATCAGAAGCCAGCCGGTTTTGAGGGGCTCATCCGGGCCGTCGATCGTGGCAGCGAGCGAAAAGTGACGCCCAAGGCGTTGTTCGATCATCCCGAGTGCCGGGAAGGCATGGTCGAGTTGGATCGTCTCTGTCAAATGCTGCACATTCTGAATTTCCATGTCTTTGCGCCGGAGCGGGGATGGTTGTTTCTCAACCTGAATCCGCGTGTGGTGACGGAGGAGCCTGGTTTTGGCGCTCCTCTGATCACCTCTCTGCTTCAACGGTTGGGGATCCCCAATCACCGTCTGGTGATTGAGATACTGGAGAAGGAGATCGGTGACGAAGGGGTGCTGCAAGAGGCCATAACCCACTATCAGGAGAATGGTTGCCTGATTGCCCTGGATGATTTTGGCGCCGGGGAGTCCAACTTTGATCGGATTTGGCGCCTGCAACCGGAAATCGTCAAGCTGGACCGCTCCATCATCGTCAACTCGGTCCACAATCAAAAAGCGCGCCGGATGTTGCCCAGTCTGGTCTCCCTGATTCACGAGGCGGGTTGCCTGGCCCTTATCGAGGGGATCGAAACCCGCGATGAGGCCATGATTGCCATCGATTCGGAAGCCGATCTGGTGCAAGGCTACTATTTTTCCACTCCGGAGTGTGACCTGGATGCCCTGGAGGGAGCCGGGGAGAAACGGGTGGATTTTTTGACCCGGGAGTTTCGTGACACGGCCACCTTGGATGGTCGGCGGCAAATGCGTGACCTTTCCCGGTTTTTGGTGCCCTTTCTGGAGAGCTTTCGGCAAAGTGACAACGATGCCTCCATCGTATCCGGCTGCATGCGGTTCCTGGGCATGCAGGGGGTGATGCGCTGCTTTATTTTGGACGGTTATGGTCATCAGGTCGGTGAAAATCTGACCATGGAGTCGCCAGTCGGGAAGGTGGTGGAAAAGTACCACATCATGGCGGGCGTTCATGGGGCGGATTGGTCGCGGCGGCACTATTTTCGCCGGGCCATGGCTCGACCAGGCGAAGTCCAGGTGACGGACTCCTATCTTTCGTTGCCGGATGCCTGCATGTGCGTCACTCTTTCCCTGGCTCTGCCGCGCAGGGATGGGACGGTGCGCGTGGTCTGCGCCGACCTGGCCTGGGATGGGGCTGCCAATATTGCCAGCGGATCTGCCGTTCCCTGCCTGCCCAACCACGTCCGGGTGGACAGAAGGCACTCCTCATTCCGCCCCTTTGCGCTTGCCTCATGCCAGCTGTGACCGCATTTTTGCCGCATTGTTATGTTTCCACTGTTGATGTGGCTCGACCTCCTCTATAATCGGCGCAGTCAGGGGGGTGTCACCGGCCCCTCCGTGGTGTACACCCATTTGCGAGGAGGGAATCCATGCCACTGGTATCGATGCGGCAACTGCTGGATCACGCTGCGGAACACGATTACGGGCTCCCGGCCTTCAACGTGAACAACATGGAGCAGGCCCGTGCCATCATGCGGGCCGCGAACGATACGGACAGCCCGGTGATTTTGCAAGGAACGACCTCGGCGCGGCAGTATGCGGGGGAGGTGTTCCTGCGCCATCAAGTCCTGGCGGCCCTGGAGCTGTACCCGCACCTTCCCGTGGCTGTCCACCAGGATCACGGTCAGACGCCCCATGTCTGCCAGGCGGCCATTCGGAGCGGATTTTCCAGCGTCATGATGGATGGATCCTTGCTGGAAGATGGCAAAACACCCTCCACGTATGCCTATAACGTAGAGGTGACACGAAAAGTGGTGGAGCTGGCCCATGCGGTCGGCATTTCGGTGGAAGGGGAGCTGGGGGTCGTAGGTCCATTGCAAAGTGGTCACCCCACTGGAGACCAGGGCGGTCCGACTGCCAAGAACGACATGTTGACCGATCCAGAAGAGGCGGCGGCCTTCGTGAAGGCGACACATGTGGACGCCCTGGCCATCGCCATCGGCACCTCCCATGGCGCTTACAAATTTACCGCCAAGCCCACCAATGACCAGTTGCCCATCAGCCGCATCAAAGATATCGCCGCTCGCATACCCAATACCCACCTGGTGATTCATGGGGGCTCCACGGTGTCGGCGGACCTGGTGGCCATCATCAATGAGGGCGGCGGGGCCATCCCTGAAACCTACGGGACGCCTTTGGAGGAGATCATCGTCGGCATCAAATACGGCGTGCGCAAGGTGAACATCGACACCGATCTGCGCCTGGCCATGACCGGGGCTATCCGGCGGTATTTGTCCACCCATCGCCTGGAGTTTGATCCCCGCCAATACATGCGTCCAGCCGAAGATGCTGCCTACGCCGTTTGCAAAGCCCGTTACGAGGCCTTTGGTTCGGCAGGTTGGGGTTCCGGTATCAAGCCGATCACCCTGGAACGCATGGCCGAGCGGTATGCCGTTGGCATTCTGAACCCGCGTGTCGCCTGAACGAACCAAAATGTGGTGTGTGCGGTTGCCCGTTGGGTTGGCTCTGCCGGTCTTCGTGTTGCCTGAACGAACCAGAATGTGGCGTGCGCGGTTGCCCGTTGGGTTGGCTCTGCTGCTCTTCGTTCTGGCTGTCGGGCGGAGTGGGTGGGCGGCTGATGTCTCCTCCTGTCCGGTGGCGCGGGAGTTGGCAGCCAAGAGTATCGATCTCTACACCAACCAGCCGGAGAAGGGATTGCAGGGCTTGGAGCGGGCCCATGCCGAGTGCCCGGGTGATCTGGCGGTGGGCTACAATTTGGGCCTCGGCCACTACTTGCACAATCGCAAGGAAGATGCACGGGATGTCTGGCAGAAGACCCATGAAAAATTTCCGGAGCACCTGAAGACCCATGCCAACCTCGCCTGGGTTTATTTTGACCTGGGCGATGACGAAAGCGCCCACATCGAAGCTTTCAAGGGTTTGGATCGTTTCAAAAACAATCTCTCCCTGGCCCACACGAAAATTTACTCCCTGTTTCGCATGGGTCGCTACATGGAGGCCTACGACTGGTTGTACCGCGCCCACCTGGAAGGGGTGCGGGCGCAAACCTGGCGAGATCAGGCGGTGCGTTATGTCGTTGAAACCCTGTGGCGGAAATTTCGCCGGGGTGAGGGGATGGAAGCCGTTAAGCAGATGGTCAGCCAGGTGATCAAGGAGTATCCGGGTGAGCCGGCCTTTGTCGAGGCCAAAGATCGCCTGGTCGCCGCAGAGTTGGATCCCGATGCCGAGGTGCCGTTCTCCATCGCACTGCCCCATGAAGCATGGGCCCGCAGCGGGGATGTGGACGACCATCGCCACGTCCTGGATGATTTCATCGCTGCGTTGCCCCCCCTGGAGAAATGGCAGAAACGTGCCGATGCCTATGGTGTGTTCGTCGGGATCAGTCAATACAAAAAGGTTCGGGGTCGGCACTTCGCGGATCGGGATGCGAGCAACATGCGCACCCTGTTGACCCGCCGTGGACCGTTGCGGGACGATGACAACCACTTGCGCGTGCGCATCAACGAAGATGCCACTCTGCCCCGGCTCCGTCACGACCTGGAGTGGTTGGTGACACAGGGTCGTCTGGATCCCAACGCCATGCTGGTGTTCTACTATTCGGGCTTTGGCGCCCCTGGTTACAACGCCGGGCGGACCCAGGTCGAAGATGCTCTCCTGGTGCCGGTTGAGTTCTCCGGAAACGAGGTCAATACCGAGAATGCCATTTCCCTGATGGCCCTGAAAGAGACTTTGGAGAAGCTGCCCAATCGGGAGATCGTGGTATTGATCGACACCTGTTTCAACGGTTCGGAGAGTTGTGCCATCCGGCAGCCGTTCGAGGGGCCAAAACCTCCTGCCAATCTCTTCTTTTCCCCCAAGGCCTGGAGCGTTGCCGCCGTGGCAGGTGATGCCGACATCTATGGGCCGGGCCGTCAACGGGCCTTCACCTACTACCTTATGAAGGGGCTGCTCGGTGGCGCCGATGGCCGGGATGGCGGTGTCCGAGATGGTTGGGTCGATTTGCAGGAGGTGTTCAGCCAGTTGCAGGAGCAGATGCGCATCGACTACCCGGATGCAGACCCTTCCCTCTCCACTCCGGCCAAAATTCGTCTGGTCCGGACCGGAGGTGAAAAATGATGGGACGACTCCGGGGGGCGCCCCTGTTCCTGCTGGTTCTGTTATTGCCGTTGGCAGCTTCGGCTTTTCTCCTTAACGAGTGGGAGTTTATCGATACGGGCGGGGCTGGACGGAGGCCGCTTGATCATGTGACCCCTGGCCAGGGGTGGGTTGAACCGGTCAGTGGTATCGATTTTGCCTGGATTCCCCCCGGATGTTTCAAGATGGGGAGTCACCCGGAGACCGAAGACCGGGAGGTCGACGAAGGGCCTGTTCATGAGGTGTGCCTCTCCGGTTTTTGGCTGGCGCGGCGTGAGATCACCCAGGGACAGTGGCGGCTGATCATGCGCAACAATCCGGCCCATTTTCGCAACGGGGATGACTATCCGGTCGAGCAGGTGGCATGGGACGACATCGAGGGGTTTGTGGAAAAATTGAACCAGCTTTACACGGGTCGGGTGCGGTTCCGTTTGCCTGCCGAAGCCGAGTGGGAATATACCTGCCGCAATGGTGGGCAAAATGTTCGTTACGCGGGAGGCGGCGATCCGGATCAAGTGGCTTGGTATCGGGAGAACAGCCCCAACGGTACCCAGCGCACAGCTTCCCGTGGACCCAACCGTCTGGGATTGTGGGATATGAGTGGCAACGTTTGGGAGTGGACACAGGACTCCTACCAAAAGGATGCCTATGAGCACCACCAGCGCCATGACCCGTTGGTGGAAAATGCCACGCCCTATCGGGTGATCCGGGGAGGTGGTTGGAAATTTGGGGCTGACAGCCTGCGTTGCGCCAATCGGGGGTTCGAACTTTTTTCCACCAAACGCTCCGATGTCGGATTGCGGCTGGCAGGTGTTGAAAGTTTTCTGGAGAAGAAGGAACCCGTTGGCATCAGGGATCTGCCTTTCTAGCTGTTTTCGCGGGTGTGGAGAGAGTGTGCGGGTTTTCCTGGGAAGTGTTTGCCATAGCATCTTGCATGGGTGGTTCGGGGAGTATTAGAGTGACCCAGGTGCGGGCGGTCGATTGAGGAGAGGTGGATGTCCCGGATGGCGATTGTACCATGAGTGCTCTCGAAGTTGAGCTTTCCGTCTGCGCTGGTCTCTTTGCGCTTGGGTTGTCCGCTTTGGGCGCCAAGAGGAGCCCTTTCTGGTTTCGCTTGGTTTATGGCGGGTCGGCGTTGCTGAGCTTTGTTGCCGTTGTCGTCAGCCTGGTTTTTCTTTTGTCTGACCCGGTCCCCCTGAAGAGCGGTTTCCACCTGGGGTTGCCCTGGATTGGCGTTCAATGCCGGATGGATGCGCTGGGAGCGTTCTTTTTGCTGGTCGTCAACTTTGGCGGCGCCATGGCAAGTTTGTATGGCGTTGGCTACGGGGCGCACGAGGAGCGGCCCTTGCGCATCCTGCCCATGTATCCGGTCTTCCTGGCCGCCATGAACCTGGTCATCGTTGCAGACGACGCCTTTTCGTTCCTGTTCGCCTGGGAGTTCATGTCTCTGAGCTCCTGGAGCCTGGTTCTGGTGAACCATCGGTTGCAGGAGAATCGCAAGGCTGCTTTCGTCTACCTGGTCATGGCCAGTTTTGGCACGATGATGCTCCTGTTCGCTTTCGGCATCATGGCCGGCGACAAGGGGGACTACGCCTTCGATACCATGCGTGGCGGCACGCTGCCTGATTGGGGCGTCGCCGTGGTGCTGGTCCTGACACTTCTGGGTGCGGGTTCCAAGGCCGGTCTGGTCCCTCTGCACGTCTGGCTTCCCCTGGCGCATCCGGCGGCTCCGAGCCATGTGTCGGCATTGATGAGCGGGGTCATGACCAAGGTGGCGGTCTACGCCGCCATGCGCATCCTTTTCGATCTCTCCGGTCCCAATCCCTGGTGGTGGTCGGTCCCGGTGATGGTCACCGGCGGCGTCACGGCGTTTCTGGGTATCCTGTATGCGATCATGCAAAGTGATATCAAACGATTCCTTGCCTACAGCACCGTGGAGAACATTGGCATCATCTTCATCGGCATCGGGCTGGCCATGGCATTCCAGGCCAACGGACATGCCGAGGCCTCTGCCGTAGCCATGACAGCGGCCCTGTTTCACACTCTGAACCACTCGTTGTTCAAAAATCTTCTCTTCATGGGGGCCGGTGCGGTCCTGCATGCCACGGGTCTGCGTGATATCGAACGATTGGGTGGTCTGATCCACCGCATGCCCCGCACGGCGTTTTTGTTTCTGGTGGGAGCGGTCTCCATCTCGGCGTTGCCCCCCTTCAACGGGTTTGCGTCGGAATGGATGACCTTCCAGGCCATTCTGGCCAGTCCGGAATTTCCCCAGCCCTTGCTGAAATTTTTGGTTCCCCTGGTTGGCGCCGGGTTGGCGCTGACTGCTTCATTGGTCGCCACCGGCTTTGTCAAGGTTTATGGCACTGTCTTTTTGGGTCGTCCCCGGACGGATATGGCCAGGAACGCCCACGAGACCGATCCATTCTCCCTGAGTGCCATGGCCATATTGGCTGCCCTGTGCCTTTTGGTCGGCGTTGTGCCGACCCTGGTCGTGAAGGTCATCCTTGCAGTTCCCAGCCAACTGCTTGGGGCAACCCTGTCCAGCGGCTTGGGCGACTCCACCTTCGGTTGGATGTTCCTGGTGCCTTTTGGAGTGACCAAGAGTTCCTACAACAGCTTGGCCATCCTGTTTTTTGTTGCCCTGTCGTCCAGCATGGCGGCCTTGTTCATCCACAAGCGCGCCTCCAACGTTGTCCGGAAGGGGCCAGCCTGGGATTGCGGGTTTCCCGACCCTTCGACCATGAGCCAGTATACCGGCAACAGTTTCAGCCAGCCCATTCGTCGGGTGTTTGCAAGCGTTTGCTTTCGGGCGCGCGAAAAGGTTTTCATGCCGCGCCCGGGTGATCCCCGACCCGCCAGCCTGACCGTGACCATGCTGGATCCGATATGGGAGTTTATTTTTGCGCCGCTGGGGCGTTTTGTGGTGAGGTTTTCGATTCGGGCAGACAGGATGCACTTTTTGACCATACGTCAATTTCTGTCGATCATGTTTGCCGCGTTGATCCTTCTGCTCACGGTGGTTGCCATATGGCGATGATTGTCGAATTCATGGCCCAGGGTTTTCAGATTGCCCTGGTGCTCATGGTCGCTCCTTTGGTCATTGGGGTGGTGCGCAAGGTCAAGGCCCGTTTGCTGCGCCGCCGGGGTCCGCCAGTTTTGCAGCCCTACCGCGATCTGGCCAAGCTGCTCGCCAAAGACGCCCTGATGGCGGAGAATACCTCCTGGATCTATCGAACGGTTCCCTACATTCTGTTCGGGGTGACCTGGGTGGCAACCGCATTGATCCCGACCTTTACGACGAGCCTGACCTTTGGCTGGGCTGCCGATCTGGTTGCCATCGTTGCTCTGCTGGCAACGGGCCGGTTCTTTTTGGCCCTGGCCGGCATGGATGTCGGCACCAGTTTCGGCGGTATTGGTTCTTCGCGGGAGATGATGTTTGCCTCGTTGGCCGAACCAGCCATGCTGATGGTCGTTTTTACCGTCTCCATTCTGGTTGGTACGACCCAGCTCTCCCAGATTGCCCAGTTTTTAATCATTGAACACGTCGGGTTGCGGGTTTCTCTGGGACTTGCCCTCATGGCGTTGATCATTGTCGCCATCGCGGAAAATGGTCGCATTCCCGTGGACAATCCCGCCACCCATTTGGAACTGACCATGGTCCATGAAGCCATGGTTCTGGAATACTCCGGGAGGCATCTGGCCATGATCGAAATGGCCGCAGCCTTGAAACTGGTTCTTTTCCTCTCCATGGTTGCCAGCCTCTTCGTTCCTTATGGCATGGCGATCCCCGGTGGAAGCGTGCTGGATCTGGGTGTCGGCGTAGCCACTTATCTGGGCAAATTGCTGGTTGGCGCCGTCTTGTTGGCCATAGGGGAGACGGTTGTCGCCAAAATGCGGGTGTTTCGTGTGGCGGAATTTTTGACGATCGCCCTGGTCCTGGGAATTCTGGCAGTGGTTCTTCTGTTCGTCACGATAGGTATTTGAGAATGAATCTCAACGCGGATGTGACCCACCTGGTGGTTCTTCTGTTCGTCACGATAGGTATTTGAGGATGAATCTCAACGCGGATGTGACCCACCTGCTGGCCGGATCGACTTTGATGGTCAGTTTTGTCCTGCTCTACCAGACCCGTATGTACGGGATTCTGAACGCCTTTGCCATGCAGGCGCTTCTGTTGGCTCTGGCGGTGGCATGGCAGGCCAGGGTCCAACACGCCCCCCATCTCATGGTGACGGCGTTCATGGCGTTGGTGGTCAAGGCAGGGGTCATCCCCTGGGTGTTGCGTATCATCATTCGCAGGCTGGGCATTCAGCGCAACATAGAGTCGGTGGTTGGCGTTGGCTCGACGTTGTTGGTGGCGGTGTTCCTGACCATGTTGGCCGTTCTGATCGTGGTGCCCATGACTTCGGCCCATGCCGAGGCGACGCGCCAGGATCTGGCCTTCGCTCTGGCCGTCATCCTGTTGGGCATCCTCATGATGATCACCCGTCACAACGCCATCAGCCAGATAGTCGGCTTCATGTCCCTGGAGAACGGTTTGATCCTGGCTGCCACCGGGGCCAAGGGGATGCCCCTGGTGGTGGAGGTCAGCGTCGCTTTTTCCGTGTTGATTGCTTTTCTGGTCTTCGGGATATTCATATTCCGCATCCGCGAGAGATTCGATTCCGTGGATATCGGCAATCTGGAAAAGTTTCGCAAAGGTCGCATGGAGGGACGCTATCAGTCGGGGGACGCTCTTTCGGCCCCGGATATTCCCTCCATGGATTCCGTGCGGGGGGACCGTCCATGAATCTGCCGGAGACTTCCCTGATCACGCCGGAGATGGCGCTACAGGCCCTTCTCTATATTCCCGGGGCGACCGCCGTTGTCCTCTTGATGGTTCCAAGTTACCGGGTGGGCTCCTGGATCAACGTCCTCTCCATGGCCATTACCTTCATGATGGGCCTGTTTCTGTTTTTCACGCCCCATCTCTCCCATGGTTTTTTGTTCATCGATGATTTCAATGTTTACCTGATCGCCCTGAATACTTTCGTCGGATTGACCACGAGCATCTTCAGTGCGACCTACATTGCCTACGAATTGGAGGTGGGACACCTGACCCCCATGCACCTCCGTTTTTACCATGCCATGTACCAGGCGTTGATGTGCGCCATGAATCTTGCCCTTTCCAGCAACAACATCGGTTTGATGTGGGTGGGGCTGGAAGTGGCCACGGTTTCGACGGTGGTCATGGTGGGGATCTATCGGACCCCCGAAGCCATCGAGGCGGCGTGGAAATATTTCATCCTGGGCAGTGTTGGCATTGCCCTGGCTTTTTTTGGGACCATCCTCATCTACCTTGTGGCCCAACCGGTGGTGGGTGAGGGTATGGCCGCCATGACCTGGACCAAGCTTGTGGTCTCTTCCGGTCGCATGGATCCCAATCTTCTGAGCCTGGCCTTTGTGTTTTTGTTGGTTGGTTTTGGCACCAAGGTGGGTCTGGCGCCTCTGCACGCCTGGTTGCCGGATGCCCATTCAGAGGGTCCGACACCCATCTCCGCCGTACTCTCCGGCTTGCTTCTGAACGTGGCTTTGTATGCCGTCTTGCGGTTCAAGATGATCCTGGCCGGAAATCCGCAAGCCCTGTCGCCAGGGCCGATCCTGATGTTCATGGGGCTCCTCTCCCTGCTCTTTGCTGCATTCATGCTTTATCAGCGCAGGGATATCAAACGGTTGTTTGCCTACTCCTCCATCGAGCACATGGGGATCATTACCTTCGCTTTTGGCATGGGCGGGGCGTTGGCCAACTTTGCTGGCCTGCTTCATATGACTATGCACAGCCTGACCAAATCGGCCATCTTTTTTGCCGTGGGGCATGTGACCCAGGCCAAAGGGAGCAAGGATATGGATGTCATCCATGGTTTGAGCGAGACCCATCCCGCTTTGGCCTGGGGGTTGTCCCTGGGCGTTCTTGCCATTGCCGGTCTGCCGCCGTTCGGCATCTTTGCCAGCGAATTTGTCCTGGTGACCACCACTTTCGCCCGTGAGCCGCTGTTGGCTATCATCTTGATGGTGGGTCTGTTGGTTGCCTTCGGCGCCCTGCTGTTCAGACTCCAGGAGATCGTGTTCGGGGAACCTGTTGGTCCCTCCATGCCGCTTCAGGCTTCACTCGTACCTCTGTTTGCGCATTTGGCCCTTATACTGTGGGCGGGTTTACACCTTCCGGACAGCTTGGGTGTCTGGTTTGCCCGTGTGGCCGACCTTCTCGGATAGGGGTGAGATGATGCCTACGCCAGCTTGTGAGATTGCCAACCAGATCCAAACTGTCGGCAAGCCGGTGCCGGGGCATCATCCCTGGCCGCGTTTTCAGGTCGACGCTGCCACCTGGACCTTGTTCGGCAAGGCCCTGGGGGAGGGATTGTGCAGCCTGTTTGCCTTGTGGGCCGATGCCCAGGAGGTCCATGCTGCCGTCATGGGACTGCCGGAAGGGGCGATGATCCTTTCGGTGCCGGTGCAGGATGGGGGATATCCGGCCTTGACCCCTGATCACCTGCCAGCCTTGCGCCTGGAACGGACCGTCCGCGACATGCATGGGCATATTCCCCGTGGTTTGTTGGATGAGCGGCCATGGTTGAACCATGGCGTATGGACACAACAGCCCCGCCCCGAGGCCCCGCCTTGCCGTTTGGCCTCGGCAACGGCCTACCCTTTTCTTCCGATCCATGGGGAGGCCCTGCACCAGATTCCGGTTGGTCCGGTGCATGCGGGTATCATCGAGCCGGGCCATTTTCGTTTTACGGCCAATGGCGAAACCGTGGTGCGTCTGGAGGAGCGTCTGGGCTATGTCCACAAGGGTGTGGAACGCCTCCTGGAGGACAGGGATATTCCAGAAGCCGCCCGTATCTGCGGGCGCATCTCCGGTGACAGTACCGTCGCTTACGCGGTGGCCTTTGCCCGGGCCGTTGAGGCGGCCTTGGGCATGCACCCTTCCAGTCGGGCGCATGCCTTGCGGGGCCTGATGGCCGAACTGGAGCGCATGGCGAATCATTGCGGAGACATTGGATTCATTTGCAACGATGCTGCCTTTTCCATTCTTCAGGCCCATTTTTCCATCCTGCGGGAAGAGGTTCTGCAAATCGCCCACCATTGCTTTGGTCACCGGTTGATGATGGATCGGGTCGTGCCTGGAGGCGTCACCGTCGATCTTCCCCCCGATGGCAAGCAGCGCCTGCTCGCCTTCCTGGAGAGTTTTGGCAAACGATTCGATCACCTGATGGCCGTTTACGATACCGTCCCCTCCTTGTTGGATCGTACCCGGGCGACGGGAAATCTGGTCGAAGATTTGGCGCGCCAATTTGCCCCCGGCGGGTTTGTAGGCAGGGCTTCCAACCGTGCATTCGATGCCCGGCGTCATTTGGCTTATCCCCCCTACGACACGCTGCATTTTGACGTGCCGCTGCGCCAGGAGGGAGATGTCCATGCCCGGCTTATGATTCGAGCCGAGGAGGTCCAGCAAAGCGTGAGCATGATTCGGCAGATTCTGGAAAATCCTGGCGAAGGGCCGTTGCAGGTGCCCGTCATCGCCGAAAATAGAGAAGGGGAGATGATGCCTTCCCTCCACGAGGGGTGTGGCGTCGCCGAGGCGTTTCGGGGCGATGTGTTCATCTGGGTCCGTCTGGGGCCTGATGGCCGGATTTTGCGCTGTCACCCCCGAGACGCATCCTGGTTTCAATGGCCGCTTCTGGAGGCCTGTATCGAGGGCAATATTGTCGCCGACTTTCCGCTCTGCAACAAATCGTTCAACTGTTCCTACTCCGGCCATGACCTTTGAGGTGACGTGCGATGCAAAACCTCCTGGCGCAAGCGCTCTTGCAAGCCCCTGTGACCCTTGCGGCGCCGGAGCCGGATGGTGCCGCCCTGGCTGAGGCGACCCAGGCGATCAAGGATCGTCCCCGGCGGATGGTGGGGCGTACCATCGCCATTCGGGAGGTGGATGCCGGATCCTGCAACGGTTGTGAATTGGAAGTTCACGCCATGAACAACCCCTTCTACGACGTGGAGCGTTTCGGCATCCGATTCGTGGCATCTCCACGCCATGCGGATCTCCTTCTGGTGACCGGGCCTGTGGCCTGCAACATGCGCGAAGGTTTGGAACGAACCTACGCTGCGACCCCGGCCCCCAACTGGGTCGTGGCCGTTGGAGATTGCGCCTGCCATGGCGGTGTGTTCAAAAGAAGTTATGCTTGTGTCGGCGCCGTCAAGGATGTCGTGCCGGTCGATGTGCATATTCCCGGCTGTCCCCCGACCCCGACAGATTTGTTGAAGGGGTTTCTGGCCCTGCTCAAGGCGATCGAAGATCATCCGCCGGTGCGCGGGTAGGAGTGACCCTTGCAGGAAAAGCTTGGACATGAAAGCCTTTGTCAGGGATTCGCCCCGAACTCCACCAGGACTCCGTCCTGGACCTGCCAGGGATCCAGCCCCCTGGACCCCGGTTCGTTACCGGGTACCTGGGCAGTTACCTGCATCCTTCAATCGTTTTTTGGGTGAGACAGAATGGGTATGGGTGTTGGGTGGTTACTTTGGAGGACGGATAGATGCCTCATGAGCAGACGTTGACCCATTTCGATGCCCAGGGGGCCTCGCGTATGGTGGACGTGGCGGCCAAGGCGGAGACGGTGCGTCTGGCGGTGGCGACGGGTTGCGTCTCCATGCGACCGGAGACCCTGTCCATGATTCTCGACAAAGGGGCCGCCAAGGGGGATGTCCTGGAGGTGGCCCGCATCGCGGGTATCATGGCGGCCAAGCGGGTGGATATGCTCATTCCCCTGTGTCACCAGTTGGCCCTGACTTCGGTGACGGTGGATTTTGTTCCCGATCGGACGAAAAATTGTGTCGGCATCACGGCCCGGGTCACCTGTACTGGTCGCACGGGCGTGGAGATGGAGGCCTTGACCGCCGTGGCGGTGACCGGGCTGACCATTTATGACATGTGCAAAAGTGTGGATCGGGAGATGGTCATCGGCGGCATGGGCCTTGTGGAAAAATCGGGTGGTCGCAGCGGTCATTTCATCAGGTCGGAAGAGGCGGGTGGGTGACGGTCCCCCCGGTGTCGTCCATACTGACGGATCTGTATGGCCGGGAGATTCGCTATCTGCGTCTGTCGGTGACGGAGCGGTGTAATTTTCGCTGCCATTATTGCCGTCTTCCCGCTGGGGAGGGAGCGGAACCCCGACATGAATCCCTGGATTACGCAGAGATTTTGCGACTGGTGCGTTTGTTCGCGCAGTTGGGGGTGGGGCGTTTTCGCTTGACAGGGGGTGAACCCCTGCTGCGTCGGGATATTCGCGACCTGTTGGCCGGTATGGTGGCCCTGCCCGGGGTGGAGGAGGTCTCCCTTTCCACCAATGCATTCATGCTGGCGGGCATGGCGCAAGACCTGAAACAATCGGGGCTGCGCCGGGTCAACATATCATTGGATTCCCTGGATCCGGAGACATTTTCTCACATCACCCGGGGTGGAGATCTGCATCAGGTTTTGGCGGGTATCGATGCGGCCTTGATGGTCGGATTGGCGCCGGTCAAGATCAATATGGTCGTGATGGGCGGGGTCAACGATCATGAAATTCCCGGCATGATTGCTTATGCCAGGGAGAAGGGGGCCTTGTTGCGTTTTATCGAGACCATGCCGGTGGGTGTGGCGGGCTCTGCGGTCATGGGGCAATTCATTTCGGCATCCGAGATCGGCGCACGCATCCTGGCGGCTTGCGGCAGCGATCTGGTTCCCGTTGATCGTCCCGTAGGCAATGGTCCGGCCAACTATTTCCGCATTCGTGGGTTGGGGGTGGACGTGGGGATCATTTCTGCCCTTTCCCAACATTTTTGCGATACCTGCAACCGGGTGCGTCTCACCTCGTGGGGAGATTTGGTCCTTTGCCTGGGCCGGGAAGACAGGGTCAACCTGCGTGACGCGCTTCGCTCCGGAGCCGACGACGCATCCATGCAAGTGTTGATTCTTCAGGCTGTTCGTCGCAAGCCTCTGGGTCATGGCTTCCAGAATCACCAGGCAGGGGATGACGCGCACCCCCACGCCATGGCGACTCTGGGTGGGTGACTGGGATCTACTTTTTCAGTTCCTTGACATAGTTGATGGTGGCCTGGGAGACCAGGGCGTGGATTCTGGCCGTTTTCCGATTGGTTGCCACGGTGGGATAGTGGAACAGGACCGTTCCAAACGTCAGCACGTCCACGCTTGAAAACCACCCCTTCAAAAGCTTGGGATATTTTTTTCCATCCAGGCTGAAGCTTTTGAACCCTTTCGGGACACTCACATTGATATCCATGATTTTGATAAATTTTCCTGCATCATCAAGATCTTTCGTCAAGGGTGAGTCAAGGCCGGAGGCCGCAAAGGCGCACCCCAGGTGACCGTCGATGACATCCTTGATGGCATCCGTAAAGGGAATGGGTGAGGTTTTGAGCGCGGCGAGTTTGGCGTTTTCCGCGACCAGATGTTTCCAGGTCCAGTTGGCGGTCGACATGCCGTCGCCGACGGCGATCATGGCGCCTTCGGGTTTCAGATCCTTCAAACTGGACGCCTTGCCTACCACGGATGCGGAACAGACCATCAGGGTGTAGGAGTCGAACAGGTTGGCCACCACGGGCAGATTGGCTTGATCCATCACCATGGGCAGGGGGGCGATGCCATATTGACACTCTTTTCTGCCTACCCGGACGACATTGTCGACGCCTCCCGACGTGGAGACAACCTCAAATTCAGCGTCCGAAGCCGGGATGCGTTTCGCCAGATCCTGGGCAAATTTTTGGTAAGACAACCCTTCGGGTCCGCCGCAGATTTTGATTTTTTGGGGCGGGGTGGCATCGGCTGCATGGCCAATGGGAAAAGATGCCAAGGTGGCACAGGTCGCAAGCATGGCCGCAAGTTTTTTCATGGTCTTTGATCTCCATTGAATGATTGTGGCAAGTCAGGTATCCATAGCGGACACTTGGGCTCGGAGGCAGGCCGCATCGATAGAGGCTCCATTCAACTCCCAAAGGGTGCCCAAGGGAAGGGATTGCAGCAGTCAGGAAGGTGTTGAACATTGGCTCCGAGGATTTGTTGGAGGGCGTATGTTGCAGGTTGGCCAGAACATTCCAGATTCGCTGGCGCCGGACCAGTTTGGCAAGGAGCGGCGTTTGTACGGACTCCTGGGCGCCAAAGGGGGGGTGATCTATTTTTATCCCAAGGACAATACGCCCGGGTGTACGTTGGAGGCCCAGGATTTTCAGGCGCATGGCGGGGATTTCCAGGCGATGGGTTATGCCATCGTCGGTATTTCCAAAGACTCGGTTCCGTCCCACGAAAAATTTTGTGCAAAATATCAACTGGGCTTCACCCTGCTGAGCGACCAGGATGGCCGCTTGTGTGAAGGCTTTGGGGTCTGGCAGGAGAAGAAGAATTATGGCAAAACGTACATGGGCATCGTGCGCGCCACATTCGTAGTCGATGCCCATGGGTTGATTCAACAGGTGTATCCGAAGGTCAAAACCAAAGGCCATGCCGAACAGGTGTTGCAGGATTTGCGGCGACGAACCACCGAATGAGCGCTGGCAGAGCCAGGGTGTGATCACGGCAACGACTCGGTACCCTTTCAAGAAAAGCCTGGATATGAAAGCTTTTATCTGGGCTTTGCCCCGAACTTCACCGGAGCTCTCTCCTGGTCCTGGCAGGGTACAGGCTCCCTGGGCCTCGGTGTGTTGCCGGGTGCTGAGTGGTTGCGGAGACTTGGCGATTCTGGAGTGACATGGATGCCCATCTGGGTGGCTTTTCTTCTGGTGACGGTGATTTGGGGCAGTACTCCTCTGGCTGTACAGTGGAGTCAGGGGGGCGGTGGTTATTTGTTTGCAGTGACGGCCCGCATCGCCATTGGGGCGGTGCTGTTTTTGTTCCTGATTCCTTGGTTGCGCCGGCGACCGGTGGGGTTCAGACAGCTTGTCATCGTCTCCTTGATTGCTGGATTGAACCTGTTTGCCTCCATGTTTTGTGTGTACTGGGGTGCGCGTTTCATTCCATCGGGCTGGATTTCGGTGTTATTTGGACTTGGTCCCGTGTTGACGGGAGTGATGGCTGCGCTGTGGTTGCGGGAGCCGTTTACGTCGGAAAAGATTCTCGGGTCGTTGATCGGCCTGGGTGGATTGATAACCATTTTTGGCCAGGGCGGCGCTTTGGGTGAGCAGACCTTGGTGGGGATAGGCGCCCTGCTGTTGGCTGTCCTGATCTATTCGGCAGGGAATATTGGCATCAAACGTTTTGGGGAGGGGGTCTCGCCCTTGTGGGTGACGGCTGGCTCCCTCTGGGTCGCTCTGCCGCTTTATGCTCTTTCCCTCTGGCTTTCCGGGGTCTCCTGGCCCAGGGAGATTCCCATCCGGGCGGAGCTGGCCATCTTTTACCTCGGGTTGGTCGCCAATGGCGTCGGATTCGTGTGTTTTTATTATTTGCTCAGTCGGGTCAGCGCGGCCAATGCGGTTCTGGTCACCTTGAGCGCCCCCGTGTTGGCTTTGTGGATAGGCTTTGCTTTCAACCAGGAGAGTCTGCGCGGCGGCGTTGTTTTGGGAACCTCCCTTATCCTGGGAGGGTTGAGCATGTTTCAGTGGGGTTCTATTTTGTTGAAACGTCGTGTCGTTGCGCCTGCAACACGTTGAATCCGCCGAGGTGCCATCAGGTCTGCCCATGTCCGACAATGAGGAGAAATTTCCGGACGCACTGGCCCAGGATACATGGATCCGCAAACATGATTCTGCCCGCCACCTTCTGGAAAAACAGATACAGCGTTCTCTGGGTCTGCGTGATGTCGAACAGGTCTCCGACTTTTTGTTGGGCCTGAATGCGATGGGGGGAGATCCTGATCCGGAACGGATGGAGTCGTTCCGGGTGGGGTTGGCGCAGTTGTTCGAGCAGGTCATCCAGACCTATGAACGGTTTGAGGAAGATTCCCTGCTGCGGCAAAGACGGTTGCGCGCTAGTTCGGAGGAGTTGCAACGAGCCAACGCGCAGTTGCGGGAAGAGAGCGAAAAAAATCTCCAGGTTATTGACTCCCTGCGGCATACTGCCAACGAATTGTTGCGTTCGACCGGCCACGCAGAGATTGGCTCCGATGATGCCAGTCTGGAAAAATTGTCGTCACTGATGGCTGAATTGGTGCGAGAAAAAGGGGCGATCCAGCGCGAATTGGAGCGGCAGAAATTTGCCCTGGATCAACACGCGATTGTGACTATTGCCGATGTGCGGGGGCGTATCACCTATGCCAATGACCGGTTTTGTCAAATCAGTGGTTACTCTCTGGAGGAGTTGATTGGTCGCGATCATCGTATTGTCAACTCTCGTTACCACGACAAGGCATTCTTCCAGGAGATGTGGCGGACCATTACCCGGGGTGAGGTATGGCATGGCTCGGTGTGCAACCGCGCCAAGAGCGGTTCCCTTTATTGGGTGGCTGCCACGGTGGTGCCTTTTTTGGACGACCGTGGGCGTCCGATTCAATACATCGGCATTCGCACCGACATCACACACCAAAAAAAAATGGAAGAGACTGTTGCCGAGAGCCGGCGGTTTTTGCAGGGCATTACCGACTCCATGGGGGATGGCGTCTTTGCCCTGGATCGATGGGGATACTGCACCTTCCTCAACCCCGAAGCCGAGCGCATACTCGGCTGGACCCTTGCCGAGATGAAGGGGACCACTTTCCATGATGCCGTCCATTTCCAGGATGGGTTGGGTCGTCCGGTGACCGAGGAGGCCTGTCCGGCGCGGCAGATCATGGCGGCTGGCCTGGTCTTCCGCTCGGATGAGGATATTTTTACGCGGCGTGATGGGGAACGCTTTCCGGTCTCCATGGTGGCTGTGCCCATGTGGGAGGAGGGGCGGATCAATGGTTCGGTGGGTGTTTTCCGCGATATCACCGAACAAATACGCATTCAGGAAGCCTTGCGCAAAAGCATGGAGCAGGCCGAAAGCGCCAACCGCTCCAAAAGCGAATTTTTGGCCAACATGAGTCACGAAATCCGGACCCCCATGAATGCCATCATTGGCATGAGCCATCTGGTTTTGCAGGGCCATCTGGAACAACGACAGCGGGAACAAGTGCAGACCATCCACAAGGCAGGACAGTCCCTGTTACGTATTATCAACGACATACTGGATTTTTCCAAGATCGAGGCCGGGCGGCTCGATCTGGAACGGGTGGCGTTTCGCCTGGAAGATGTGTTCGATACCCTGGCGGGTTTGGTCACCCTGGAGGCGCACAATAAAGGGTTGGAAATACTGTTGCAAATCGATCCACAACTTCCCAGAGTGATGCTCGGGGATCCTTTGCGTCTGCATCAGGTTTTGCTGAATTTGTTGAACAATGCCATAAAATTCACCTCTGCCGGCGATGTCTCCCTGCTGGCCAGGCACATGGAATCCGACGAAGAGAGTATCACCGTCCATTTTGCCATACGCGACACGGGCATTGGTCTGACCGAGGAGGAACGGTCCAAGTTGTTCCGCTCGTTTTCCCAGGTGGATGCCTCCATGACGCGGCGGTATGGGGGAACCGGGTTGGGGCTGGCCATCAGCAAACGGTTGGTTGAGCTGATGGGGGGAGAGATCGGACTGGAGAGCGTTCCCGGCCAGGGGAGCACATTCTGGTGTACGGCCAAATTTGGATCGCATGCCGGTGTGGGCCGGTGGATAGGGTCGCCGGGACCGGATTTATGCGATGTACCGGTCTTGCTTGTGGATGACAACGCCAGAGCGCGGGCGATCCAAGCCGAGATTTTGACCAGGGCTTCCTGTCAAGTGACCTTGGCTGCCTCCGGATCCGAGGCCCTACAGATTGTGCAGAGTACAGACAAACATTTTCGTCTGTTGATCATCGATTCCGACATGCCGGCCTGGGATGGACCGGAGACAGCGAGGCGGCTTCTGGAACATCTGCACCCGGCAAGGCCGGAGGTGCTGATGTTGCATCATAGCCTTGATCGGGAACCGGTGTGGAACCAATGTGGAAAGATGGGTATCCGCTGGTTTCTCTGCAAACCGGTGAGCCCGTCACGCCTTCTGGATGGGGTGATGGGCTCCTTGGGTTACAAGGTTCGCCGTCAGGAGGGGTGGGACGATTCCGGTCGCCCTCCCCTGTCGGAAGGGATCATGGGAATTCTGCGTGGAAAACAGATTCTTCTGGTCGAAGACAACAATGTCAATCAACAGGTGGCTCTGGGGCTGCTGGAGTTGGCTGGCATGAAAAGTTCCGTGGCTCGCCATGGAGGTGAGGCCGTGGAGATGGTCCGTGAAGGTTCCTTCGATATCATCCTGATGGATGTGCAAATGCCGGAGATGGATGGTTATGAGGCGACACGCAGAATTCGCAAATTATCCGGCAAAGAAGGCATACCCATCATTGCCATGACCGCAGGCGCCATGCTCGGTGATCGCGAACGTTGCCTGCATGTCGGTATGAATGACCATCTTGGTAAACCGATTGATTCCACAAGCCTGTTTACCCTTTTGGCGTATTGGTTGGAAGGAGATCGCTCCTCTCTGGCGCCGTCATGGCCAGTGGGGGGTGATCCGCAGGTGGGTTTGCGGAATCGGTCCGATTCGTTGTATCCCACCTCAGGGTTGACCCACCAGGTCAAGTTGGCGGAAAATGCCCTTCCCGGTGGGTTTCAAAGCGAGAGAGGTGATGCGGAAGACGACCATTTTGGGGAGGCCAAAAGAAAACTCCTGGTGACTGCTTTGCAGGATCTGGCGGCGCTGCTTCCTTCGCGTCAGCCACGCGCCTGCCGGTCTGCTCTGGAGAGAGTCAAGTCCCTGGCTTGGCCCGCCTCTCTGTGGGGGCAGATGGATGCCCTGGAAAAACGGATTCTGCGTTATCGATTTCGTGAAGCTCAAGCGGATCTGGAACACCTCCTGATGGTGTTGGAGAGAGTGATCGATGAATAAGCCAGGCGCACAGGCGACATGCAGGGCGCGGGTCTTCGTGGTGGATGATACGGAAACCAACATTGACCTTCTCGTGGAGACCCTCGGCGAGGAGTACGACGTGGGCGTGGCCCTGGATGGTGTTTCCGCACTGGACGACATCGTTGCCAGCCATCCTGATCTGATACTGCTGGATGTCATGATGCCTGGCATGGACGGATACGAGGTGTGCCGCCGCCTGAAAAAAGATCCCCAATTAAAGGATATTCCTCTTATCTTCATCACGGCTCGCAACGAGGTTGACGACCAGACGCACGGCTTTGGCTTGGGAGCGGTTGATTTTATCACCAAACCCTTCTCCCCGCCCGTCGTGCAGGCTCGGGTGCGGACGCATATTCAACTCAAGCGTGCCCGGGAAGCGTTGGCTGACCAGAACCGTATTCTGGAAGAGCGGGTCCGGGAGCGGACGTCCGACCTTCAGCGTCGAACAGAAGAATTGGCATCGACCCGCCTGGAGATCATCCGTCGCCTGGGCCGGGCGGCGGAGTTCAAGGACAATGAAACCGGGCTGCACGTCATTCGCATGAGCCATTATTGCCGGACCATGGCGCCGCTTGCGGGCCTGTCTACGGAAGAGGCAGACCTGTTGTTTCAATCAGCCCCCATGCACGATATTGGCAAAATCGGCATTCCAGACCACATCCTGCTCAAACCGGAAGCCCTAACGTCGGGGGAGTTGCAAATCATGCGACGCCATCCGGAAATCGGGGCCGGCATTATCGGACAACATGATTCGATTTTGTTGGAAACTGCCCGTCAGGTCGCTCTGACCCATCACGAAAAATGGAACGGATCGGGCTATCCCCGAGGCCTGGCAGGCCAGGATATTCCCATGGTTGGCCGCATCACGGCTGTGGCCGATGTCTTCGATGCCCTGACCTCGATGCGCCCCTACAAGGCCCCCTGGTCGGTGGAGAAAACATTGGCTTGGATGCAGGAAGAGAAAGGCCGCCATTTCGACCCATCGTTGATCGATCACTTCATGCAAATTCTTCCCGACATTTTACTGATCCACGAGAGATGGAAAGAGCGAGATCATTTCAATCCGGGGGAACTTGCCCGGATCTGAGGGGGGTTCAGCCGCTAATGCTGCAAATTGTGTGAACCGTTGATCATTGAAACTCAAAGGCATACCCTCGCAGGAACGTGCGATTGTCCAAGGAAGGCATGCGGGGAGACACCCATGATACTGTTTCCGAGTAACTATTCATCACCCGCCAACGAATCGGGGTCCAGGGGGCTGGCTCCCTGGCAGGTCCAGGACGGAGTCCTGGTGGGGTTCGGGGCGAAGCCCTGACAAAGGCTTTCATGTCCAGGCTGTTTTTGAAAGGGTACTGAATAGTTACGTTTCCGATTACCCACCTGATGGATGAGAAAAAATGCTACGACCACCTCGTGGAGATCCTGCACCCGAAGGGCTTGAAGTGCCCGGAATGCCAAGCATCCCTGGACACGGTCAAGGTTCATCGGAGAGACCGCACGCCTCTCCTGTACTACCGGTGTTCCTGTGGTCGAGTTTTCAACGCATTCACTGGAATGATTTGGCAAGGGACTCATCATCCATGCTCGATCGTCATCCGCATCCTGCAAGGAGTTGCGCAGGGTGTGCCGACGAGCCATCTGGCGAAAAAACTGGAGATTGACCGGTCTCGTTTGCTGCAACGTCGCCACAGACTTCAACAACATGTGGCCGACACTCAGCCTGCTGATCCCCTCCTTGATCGTGTTGTGGAAGCTGATGAAATGTTTCAAAATACGGGGGAAAAAAGGTGTGCTGCACAAAGATAAGATGGATCCTCCCCGTGTCCGCGCAAACAAGGTTCGGGGCCATGGAACCTGGGACAAGGACCGTCCTCCGATACTCGGTATCGTTGGTCGTGAATCAGAACAGATCCGCCTCAGAGTGCTGCACAACACAGCCTGGCAGGATCTGAATCCGCTCTTGCTGAAGGCCACCAGACCCGGTACGACCGTGAACACAGACGATTCTTGCTGAAGGCCACCAGACCCGGTACGACCGTGAACACAGACGATTGGTCCAGATATCTTCCCCTGTCGAGCCATGGGAGGCCCCATGTGACCGTTTGCCACTCTCTCAAAAACCCTGTGTGGGCACGAGACATGGATGGAGACGGCATCCGCGAGGTCCACAATAACACCATAGAGGGTACATGGACCGGACTCCGGAACTTTCTGCGCCCGTTTCGTGGTGTCAACAAGGTCTACCTCCAACAGTACGTGGCCATGCATGAATGGGCACACAACCTCAAAAAAATGACGTTGGAATTCCTGAGGATTCTATGCGGCGTCACACAATTTGAAACATGAGCGAGGATCGCAATGTCTGGCATATCACGGAGAATACCGGTAAACTGGCGGTATGGGGTGTCAACTATCTCATCGCCAATTTATTCTGGAGTCTGCCGGCCTTCTCTGACGACCGGGTCTACCCGGTGGACATCTCCTCCAGCAAGCGGATGATGGACCTTTTTGGGAAGACCATTCACCCCCCTCACGTCATCGACCAGGAGAGAATCGGGACGGTGGTCGTCGGCATTCCTGTTTATTCCAGTGAGATCGCCAGCCGCATCCGCTCCCATTACCCGCACGTCGAAAGAATCCCGGATGTCTGTAACCTGATGGATCCTGATTTGAAGTTGCCTTCGGCTGTGGTCCCACCGGTCGAAACTGCTGGCACACGGTTGCAGGAGTGAGAAGCAAAGGAAGGGAACGATGTGCGGGCATTCGCTTGGTTTGCGCCTAAGTCGTCAAAGGACACGATTTTCATGAAAATCCTCTTCGTCCGCAACTCCTGTCTGCTGATGTCCCATTCGCAATTGAGCTACGGATTGGGCGTCATCGCGACCATGGCCCATCAGGGGGGGCATACGGTCCAGGTTCTTGATAATAACACCCATTATCGTTTCTTCGAGATGAAGGATGTCGAAAAACGCATCCGTTCCTTCCTCCCGGATGTGTTGGCCTACAGCATCACCATGCATAATGCATTCGAGACCTATCGTCAGGTCAGTCACTTCAGGAAGCTCTTTCCCGGCATGATCATCATCGCCGGTGGCATCCACATGCGCCACTGTACCATGGAGGCCCTGCAGCATGGGATTCACGCCGTGGTCGAGCAGGAGGGCGAACTGGTCATTCTGCCCCTGCTTGCCCACTTGACGGGCCGCACCCCGGAAACTTTTGTCAGCGGACTGGAGTCTGTTGCCGGGGTTTCGTTCGTGCGCCGTGATGGTACTTTTCACCGGGCTACCGAGTTCCCTGCCCTGGAGGATCTGGACGCCGTTCCGATCGTCGATTACGACCTGTTCAACCTGTCGGACTACATCAAGACTGGTCGGGAGGTCGGCAACTTTTACATCAACGGTCAGAGGGGATGTCCCTTCAAATGTACTTTTTGTGCCGATGAGGTCCAGCTTGCCGACAAGCGCAGCGCATCAGGGGAGTGGATGTTCAACAACGTTGCTGCCCTTTATCAAAAATATGGGGTCCGCTATATCCTGTTGGCGGATAACAACATCACACTCCACCAGGACCGACTGATCGACTTCTGCAACCGGATGATCGAATCGGGATTGAACGAGAAGGTGACCTTCTCCAGCCAGACCACCACTCGTTTCAAGCTGAGTGATGAACTGGTTGCCTTGATGAAACGAGCCGGGTTTGTCCGCATCAACTTTGGCCTGGAACGCCTGACGCCCTTTGCCCTCGCCTCGATCAAGAAAGTCCAGCATCTGGATAACGTCCACCGTGTGCTCTCCCTGGTGGCCAAGCATGGAATCCAACCATCGATTTTCGTCATGATCGGCTTCCCCTTCGATAATAAAAATCTGATCGAAGAGGAAAGGCAACTCTTTCTTGACATCACCCGCTATACCAAGCGCTTGTTCATTTCAATCCTGGCCCCTGCGCCCGGTACTGCCTACTATGATGACAATCCCGGGATCAAGGAATGGTATCTGGATGAGAAGGAGTATCTGATGCTCCGGGCGCATTTTACCAACGTTCTTGATATGCATACATTTCATACCATCAAGAAAAATTTTTTTGGCCTTCCCCCCGAGACCACGGCAAGCATAGAGGAGTTTTACAATTTTTTCAAAAAGTATTGCTACGGATCCTTCATTGTCCGACCGAGTATCCTGACAATGATCATGATATGGCTGGATTTCGGTCTGGCACGTGTTTCCCAAGGGCTGTTTATGGTCTCACCAGCGCTGGAGTTTGCCATATTCAAACGGATCCGCGGGCTGCGCTACTACTTTGGAACCCTCTTCTTCTCGGCCAACATGGAGAGACCTGAAGCCGGCAGTCCAGAGGATACGTCCTCCACGGCTTTCCCCTCGTCCACGACGCAGGCGGATTGATCGGCGTACACAAGGATACGTCCTCCACGGCTTTCCCCTCGTCCACGACGCAGGCGGATTGATCGGCGTACACACCACCCGTCACGAGATGCTTTAGCGGATCCTTCCAGCTTGTTGCCTGCACGGCTGATTTCGCTACGTCATGACGAGGCCGCAAGGCCCAATTCACTCTCCGGTTTTTGGGTTCTCTTTCCGAAGGTAGAGCACCCAAAGGTCCGATTTGGCCGTGAGTTGAAAGTGGTTCTCGACGTAGGCAAGCAGCTTTTTCCATTCACCCCAGAGAGAGAGGGGGGGGGCGTTCAGAGGGACGTTGGGAACCAGTACGGTATTAGCGTGGGCGAGAATGACATTGGGGTCGTACTTGGGGCTGTCATCGCCGTTGGCGACTCCGGAATCGACGGTCCAGGTAGGGGCATGGAGTGGCCGGGGTAGCCCCAGGGGAAAACTGACGACATCCAAGGGGGTGAAGGGAAAGATTCTGGTTTCCGGCTTGATATGGCCTCGCATGATGTTGATGGCATCGCTGATGACGAGATGGATGTTTCTTCCCTCCAGCCATTTTCCCCATATTTCGGCGACATCAAAGGATTTCGGGTCTATATTTTTCCTTGAATCAAGGAAATACATATCCTGAAGGCGTTTTGTGTTGACGAGGAAAGCTTGTTCGGTGCCCTTTCGGAGGGCCATTTTATTATGATAGGCCGAGTGGATGTGCAAAAATATGTTGCCGACCAATGTCAAGCAGACCACGGCCACCAGGGCTTGGATCAACAGCCGGTGACGTTTCCGCAGCGCGGAGCGATCGACGGGGCCGTCAGACCGGAGGGACTCTCCTGGATCGGAACAGACAATAGCTAAAAAAATCAGGAAGATTCTGGCATCCCCGGCATTCAAGGCGGCGACACCGATGCCGATGGGCAGGCCGATGATGCCCGTCCAGATCCGATCATCGAACCCCAACCGACTGAGCCAGAACTCCTTTCTGGTTCTGTTGTTAAGTAGAAGTGACTGAAAGAGTACAATGAGGACCAGGGTAACATAGGGGAAGCTCGTTCGGACCTCACCGACGACATCACGAATCTTGGTTAAATAAACTGCATGACCCCCAACATAGCCCGATGTCTCATTGAAGTTTCTGAGATAGGCATTGATGAAATCCAGGTACGAAAAACCAAAGCAGGAGGCGACGACGATTGCAATTGCAGTGATACCAAACGTATAAAACAGGTGACCCCATTGTTTACGAAGAATTGCGCCGATGACAACAACTGATGCTCCTGTAAATGCAAAGTTGGCTTTCATAAAGATCATGCAGCCGAATAATAAGCCTCCAATGACATATTCAGGTTCTGCTCGTGTCATGGCTGCCCTTTTTCTAGGAAAAATATGCAGCAGAAACGCTAAACAGAGAAATGACCAACCAATCTTATTGTATTGCATGGCGTAGGAGTAAGCGTCATGTTCCCGATAACCAAGCATCCAAAGGTCAACGCCAAAGTGGGCCAAGGGGACCAGACTGATCAGCATGGATACCAAAGCGGCCGACATCAGGCCCAATCGGGAGATACTGATGTACCAACTGGCCAGAACCAGGAAGGGAAACAGGGCCAGAGGTCCGTAGGAAAGTCCTTTGCTTGTTCCACCCCCTAGCCATATCCCCAGGGCGGTAATCCAGGGCTGAAAGATTTGTGGACCAGTTACGATATGGTCCATGACTGGGTTTTGGCCGTTCAGGATCTCGTCCCCCATGTTGAGCAGGTAAAACGAGTCGATTTTGAAGACCGCCTGGGGAACGGTACCCGTCAAATAGGAGGTATAACCCAAGCCCGTCAATAACAGGAGGAGGAGGAAAGCCGCAATGACGGCGTGGCTCTTGGAGTGGGAATTGACCAGCGAGTAGGCACGGGAGTAGAGAGGTGCAGAGTCCCGCGTACCGGCAGGGTCAGATTGGCTTATGGTGTTTTCCATTTTGATCTTTCTGATAGCCGGGGACATGCGCACCAACCTGAACTGTTCGGGGGACTATCGACGAAAGGGGGGCGATGAAAGGAGGCGAAGGCAGCTATGGTCGGGGCATCAAGTGATCAAAAGGCACGTCCAAAGGCTAACCGCCTGGGCGTGGCCTGTCAAGGAGTCCCAGGGTGGATGCTGGACGGGACGGGGGAATCGGCCCGGTTGGGTGTCCCGGGGTGGTTATCGGATGGGCCGGAGAAAAGGGCCCGGGTTCAGGTGACGTTGCACTACCTGGGGCGGCTTGCCGGGCGGTGAGAGATGGTATTGTATTACTCATCAACAAAAAAGAGGCTTGATGCCGAGGGAATGGCATGGACAACCAGGGGTTCCGTGCGTCCCCGGATGGAGATTTCCGATATTTGGGAAGGTTCCGGGGAGATATGGGCCTGTTGGGCGACCAGATCGGAGATGACCAATTGGACGCCCAACTCCTTGGTCACCCCTTCCAGGCGGCTGGCGGTGTTCACGGTATCCCCCAGGGCAGTCAGGTGGCGGGTGGTACCATAGCCCATTTCGCCGAGAATGACGTGACCGGCGTGGATGCCGATACCGACTCGCAGGGGCATGTCGAGTTCATGCTGGAGCTGCTCGTTCAGCATCGCCAGGCCGGCATCAACACGTTGGGCGCACTGCACCGCAGCCCGGCATCCGGTTGCCATGTCCGACTCGATGCCAAAGAGGGCCATCACTCCGTCGCCGATAAACTTGTCCAGATAGCCACCGGACGCCTCGACGGATTTTCCCATCAATTTGAAGTATTGGTTCAAAATGAAAACGACATCGAACGGCAGCCGATTTTCGGCCATGGTGGTGAATCCGCGCAGATCCGCAAAAAGAATGGCGATTTCTGACTCACGGCCAAATTTGTGACCAGAGTCGGGAAGTCCGTCGTGTATGGTGGCGGATGGAGGGAGTTGGGGGGTCACTTCAAGATTGATGCTGGGCCGGATCTGGCAGGCCAGACGGATCGAATCCGGAGCGCCGACCCGCTGCAAAACGTGCCGCTCGACGGGGTTGGGTGGTGGCAAATGCTCTCCGCCCTGACCGACGCGAACCCGGCAAACACTGCAACGACCACGCCCGCCACAAATGGAGGCATGGGAAATGCCCTCACTCTGGATAACCTCGAGAACCGAAGCGCCGGAGGGTATATTCAAAATAAAATTGTCCCGATAGAAAAGTTTGGGAGCGGTTCCCTGCATCAGGATGTGTAGACGAATTTTACGGATCAGCAGAAGAAGAAGCAGAAGCCCCAGATATCCCATGGTCAAACCTTCGCCATATTCGTGGACCCATGCGGCCATTTTGGGCGTAAAGCGGGCCTCGTCCATGATTTTCTGGACCACATGGGGTTGCTGGTCAGGATGAGGGGAACGCACGCCGGCGGCGATATATCCTGCCAGCGTAAGGGAGGGGATCAGGAAGGCAAGGACGAGGAGGGAAGTTCGCCAACGGTTGAACCAGGATTGATGTCCCTGCCATTGACGGAAGCCCAGAACGGCATGGATCCAGACCAAAGTGAAACCGATGCCCAGCTTGATGCCCTGCCCGGGTTCCATTTTCCAGACGGCTGTGAGGACAAACTCGCGGGTCGCGTGATAGGAGCTGGTGCGGCTCAATACCAGGTTGGCCAGCAGGTGATCCAGAAGAAATAACGGGATCAGGATCCCCAATCCCATTTGCCAGAGTTGCCAATGGGGCATGCGAAAGTTGCGGCGACGGACAAGAGTCCACAGGGCCAAGGTGGGGTGGAGGAGCAACGCCAGAATCAACAACAAGGAAGCGGGTGGCGGATCCCAGAGTTCAGTCAAAAACTCGCCGCCATGGTTGGCGACCGGTATGGAGAAGATCCCGAGGGTGTGTTCCAGGAAATGCATCAGAACGAAAATCAGCAACACCACGCCGCTATAAAGGCGCAACTGCTCCATCATGGTGTTACCCCACTATTTTCCGGTGGTTATGCAGCACCTCACCTTTTAAGTGTTTTCCCCGCCGTGGGCCAGACGATATTGGGTGGTGAGACGGCGGTAGTTTTCGGCGGTGGCGCGTATGGATTGGCGTTCCGTTTCGGATGTGGCACGGAGCTGCCGGGCCGGAGAGCCCATCCACATCGTGCCTTCCGGGACATCCTTGCCCGGGGTCAGGAGTGAACCGGCGCCGATGATCGATTCCCGGCCTACCGAGACGTTGTCGAGTAGAATGGCGCCGATGCCGATCAGGCAGGCATCCTCCAGGCGGCAACCGTGCAGAACCACCTTGTGACCGACGACGATATCATGGCCTACGATGGTCGGAAAGCCTTGTGGGGAGGTCTCTGAAGGGCGAGAGACATGCAGCACGGATCCATCCTGGATGCTCGTCCGTTCGCCGATACGAATGATATTGACATCCCCACGGATGACCACGCCAGGCCAGACGGATGATTCGGCGCCAATGTGCACATCACCGATCACCACGGCATCGGGGTGAACGAAAGCGCTGGGATGAATCTCGGGGAAAACACCCCGATAGGGATAGATCGGCATGGGAGTGATACCTCAAGCTGATGTCCGGGTCACTTCGTCGCTGGAATGATGGCGGCTCTCAAACCCGTCCTCCGACGAAAGGACTCCAGGGCCAAGGCGGCGCTCTGGAGGCCCCGAATCGGACCGACACGCACCGAATGCCGGACACGTTTCTGGGAGTCGCGCACCTTGTGCGTGTGCGGTTGATACCCCTTCTTGCGCAAATAAGCCATCACTTTTCCTGGATTGCCGCGAACCTGGCCTGGTGCGACCCGAATATCAAAAGTTGCAGATTCGCTCCGCTTTTTCCCCTGGGAATCTCTTTTCTTGGCCATGTCGACTCTACCAGGGCTGTCGGCCTGGGTTTTGTGACTATGGGCTTTGCGAGAAAGGTTTGCACGACGGGAAGCAGGGTGAGGCGACCCTTTGGGGTTCACGGTGCGATGAGATGGCTGACGCTTGGAGACAACCGGGGGGGGGGCCTCCTCTTCCTCCTCTTCCTCCTCGTCGTCGCCGATGCTTTCCTCAGGTTCCTTCTGGGCTGTGCGGCCTGGCCGCTCGCCAACATTTTTTTTGTCGGCAAGCTTGTCCTTGTTACGCGCTACCAGGTACTGCCCCGGGACAGGCTCGCTTTTTTGATCGGAGGTGGTCATGACCAGAACGGCGGGTATTTTTTCCTTTTCCTGGAAAGATTGCAAGGCACTCTGGGCAGAATTGCGGTCGGGATAGGTTCCCAGGCGGACGTAGTGCCACTTGTGATTTTCTGCGTCCTTGGCAACCTCCATGCGGGGTTCGTAACCAAGGGCGCGCAAAGATTTGATGGCATTGTAGGCATGATCCGGAATCAGGCTTGCCTCAACCTGGAGGGCATAGCGACGGTCATCTTTGGGCAGGTCGGACGGGGCGCTTTGCCCGGCTGATGCAGGAGCGGCAGCGACGGCCTGCAACGCCGACAAGGGGGCCAGGGCGATCAAGGGACGTGCATCGAGTCGCTGTAGATGTTCCGCCAACTGCAAGGCCAACTGACTGGTAACCTGTCGAATGTCGGTGTCGGCGGTCAAAGGGTGAATGGCCATCCAGACCATGCGGGGCTGGGGAGGATGATAGAGTTCCAGGGCAAGAAAACCCGACTGTCCGGCGATCAGGGTGTGCCCGACAACATAATGGGCCCCCAACCGGGCGAGTTGTGACGCCCCCAAAACCGTGCGCGGATCAGGCGCACCGGCAGGCAATACATAAGCCGGAGCGCCCAAATCCATTTTCTGGAACCCCTGTAGCCGACCCAAGGCTTGCTGGATGGCGTTTAAAACCCGCGCCGACTGGGTTTCGTCCACCTTGCCGGAATCGGCTTCCTCCAGAGGATAGATCCATACGTGGAGATGGTTGGAGGAGGTGCTTGCGGCGGATCCCAAACCCGGCAGGATCAACATGGCAAAAACCACGAGCAGGGACAATCCCCAGGAGCCTGGCTTGCAGGGCGGACGGGATCCATGTTTCTCCAGCTTGATCAAGAAGACCATCTCCTTTCAAATGGCGGCCATTTCCTTGAGCCGGTAAAGAGTGTCCATGGCCTGACGTGGTGTCAATGCATCGGTATCCAGGGTCATGAGTTCGGCCAAGGCTGGGTGAAGGGGGGCCTGATCCTGCCAAAACGGAGGCTGCATGGCGCGACCATCCTGGGTTGTTACACCTGCATGCAAGATTGGATCCGATTGTGATTCTCGTGTCATCTCTTTCGGAAATGCGAGCTGACGGGATGGATCGCTTTCCAGGGCGGCCAGGAGGGCATCCGCTTTCTGGGTGACCGTTCGGGGGAGGCCGGCAAAACGGGCGACATGAATGCCATAGGAACGGTTGGCTTGGCCGCGCATGATGGTGTGCAAAAACAGAACTGTTTCCTGCCATTCACGAACAGCTACGGTGTGGTTGACCACGCCGGTTCGTTGTTGTTCGAGGGCCGTCAGCTCATGGTAGTGGGTGGCGAAGATGGTGCGAGCGCCGATGACATCGACGATGTGCTCGGCCACGGCCTGGGCGATGGCCAAGCCATCCAGGGTGGAGGTGCCCCGGCCAATTTCATCCAGGATGATGAGCGAGCGAGGGGTTGCCTGATGAAGAATATGGGCAGTTTCCGCCATTTCCACCATGAAGGTGGAACGTCCCCCAGCCAGGTCGTCGGCGGCCCCGACACGGGTGAAAATGCGGTCCAGCAAGCCGATGCGGGCCGATTGGGCAGGAACGAACGCGCCGGTATGGGCCAACAGGGCGATCAGAGCTGTTTGCCGCATCCAGGTGGACTTGCCCCCCATGTTGGGCCCGGTCAGCATGATGAGCCGGTTGTCGGCGTCATCCAGGAGGGTGTCGTTGGGAATGAACGGTTTGTCCGTAAACACCTCGACGACAGGGTGCCGACCCTGGCGGATGGCGATGGTCGAGCCGGCATGGAGCTCCGGGCGGCAATAATTCCGGCGTTCCGCCATTTCCGCGAAAGCGGTCAACACATCCAAGGTTGCCAGGGCCCGGGCGCCTATCTGCAATGCTGACGTATGGGTTGACACCTCCTTGCGCAGATCATCCAGCAAGGTTGCTTCAAGGCGTGCCGCATTTTCCTCGGCATTTTCGATCCCTTCCTCAAGTTCCTTCAATTCTGAAGTGACATAGCGGACGGCATGGGTCATGGTCTGCCGTTGCTGATAGTGGTAGGGAACTTTGTCCAGGTGGGTATTGCCGACTTCGATGCTGTAGCCAAAAGTGCGATGATACTGGATCTTCAATCTGGGAATGCCGGTCTTGTTCTGTTCATCCCGTTCCATGGCTTGAATCAAAACCTTGCCCTCACGCGCCAGGGTGCGATGACGGTCAAGTTCCGGGCTGAAACCAGCGCGGATGACCGGGCCATCCTTCATGTCCACGGGCAGTGGGTCATCAGCGAGGGTAGCCTGGAGCCGCTCATGCAGGGGTTCATGACCGCGCAGGCTTTGCAGAAGCACTTCCGCCAGGGAGGGTGTGGTCGGATGGGACAACAGGGCGTCCATTTTGGGCAGGCGGGCCAGAGTGTTGCGCAGGGCGCCCAGATCACGGGGTGAAGACCTGCCCAAGGCAATACGGGAGAGCAGACGTTCCAGGTCGGCAATCCCCTTCAGTTCCGTGCGCAGCTTCAGCCGTCTGGCCGGGTCGCGCAGCAGCCACTCGATCGTGTCCTGTCGTTGGAGGATGGCATCGATCTGGCGCAGAGGGCGGTTCAACCAGGCCGCCAGCAGCCGACTACCCAAGGGAGTCATGGTCACATCCAGGGCGCCCAGCAGGCTGCCTTGCCGCTGGTTGTCGCGCAAGGTGGCGTTGATTTCCAGATTGCGTCGGCAAATGTCGTCCAGGATCAACACGTCATCCGGTTCGATGCGGGTCAGGGAGGTGATGTGACGGACGGAACCCTTCTGGGTTTCCAGGCAGTAACCGATCAAGGCCCCCGCCACGGCTTTGCAGGCTGGGGAGTCCTCGATGCCGAAAGCATCCAAGGTGGTGACCTGGAAATGTTCCTGGAGATTGCGGCTGCCATGGTCCGGATCGAACTCCCAGTCCGGTCGGCGGGTCAATCGTGGGGCCAGCCCCGCCATCTCCCTGGGCGGATCCCACCCCTCTGGAATGATCACCTCGGATGGAGAGAGGAGTGAAATTTCGGTAAGGGTGCGATCCAGGGTGCGTGTCAGGACCACCTGAAAAATCCCTGTGGAGAGATCCAGAGAGGCGACGGCCAATTCGGCTTGTTGACCTTTCTGGGGAGCCGCACGCAAGGCCATGGCTACGAGATAGTTGTTGGCCAAGGGATCCAACAGATCATCTTCGGTCAGGGTGCCTGGGGTGATGGTGCGCACAACGGCCCGTTTGACGGGTCCGCGGCCCAACCCCGGTGGTTCCATCTGCTCGCAGATGGCCACCTTGTAACCGGCGTCCAAAAATTTTTTCAGATAGACACGGGCCTGGTGGTGGGGCACACCGGCCATGGGAATGGGCTTCCCGGCGGATTGACCACGGTGGGTCAAGGCAATGCCCAGAACCTCCGCAGCGGTTTTGGCATCTTCGTAGAACATCTCGTAAAAATCGCCCATGCGATAAAACAGGATGGTCTCGGGATGTGCCTTTTTAAGGGAGAGATACTGCTGCATGACGGGGGTGTGGTCACCCTCTCCGCCAAGAACCGGGGAACTCTTTTTGGGACTCATGCCGCAGCCACTGACCAACCTGCCATCAGGATTGACGATTGATCAGGTAAACGAGACCGGGTGGCAGGATAAGTTCTCCCCGTTTGGGGAATTCCAGGCAACGGCACTCCTCGGGCATCTGGATGGCAACGGTGCCGGAATATTCCGCACGCCGACCGTCGGAGGTTTCGATCCAGGCGGGGATAGGGAGATCACGAAACCGACCCAGGGAGGAGCCCTGCTGGGTGACCTGCCAGGGAAGCTGATGATAGACTGCGCCCTGTTGAGGTGCGCCGGCTTCCTCCGACTCATCCTCTTCCCGCATGCCCATGCTCTGAGGCGCTTCAACGGACTCTGACCCTGAATCGGTACGGGAACGCTCAAACCACTGCCCCAGAAGAACCCAGAAGATGGCCAGGATGACCCAGGTAAAGATGTTTTCCAAGGTCATCATTTCGCGGAAGTTGCCGCCATGAAACATCAGGCCGATCATCAGGACCGCGAGCGCGGAGAGGAGTAATGTGCGAATCGGTATCATGGGATCAATCCTTCGCTTCGATACGGTTGCCGGTATTATACGGTTTGCCGCATTTTTTGCAATTAACAAAGATATCGACCGCCACACGCCCCGGTAACCCGTGCGAAAGTTCTCCGCCAGCGGGAGGCAACCGGTCCCTATGGCATGGCAAGGCAGGAAACGAACGTTGAACTATAAGGTGAGGCGCGGCTGGATTGCCGTCACGATCCGCTCCACGCAATGGTCAACCCCCTCTTGCCCCGTATCGAGTGCCAACTCCGGGGTGGGCGGCGGCTCGTAGGGCGAAGAGATCCCCGTGAAATGGGGAATTTGACCGGCCCTGGCTTTGCGATAAAGACCCTTGACATCACGCTGTTCGCAAATGTCCAAGGGACAATTGCAATAGACCTCGAAAAAGGTGCCTGGATCAACGAGATTACGGACCTTTTGCCGGTCGGACTGAAAGGGGGAGATGAATGCGGCCAGAACGATGATGCCGGCATCCACCATGAGGCGGGCCACCTCACCGATGCGGCGGATGTTTTCGACGCGGTCCTCGTTGGAGAATCCAAGGTCGGCGCAAAGGCCATGACGCATGTTGTCGCCATCCAGGGTGTAGGTATGAAGACCGGTTGCCGACAGTTTGGCTTCAGCAGCCTGGGCAAGGGTCGACTTTCCCGAGCCGGAGAGGCCGGTGAACCAGATGACCATTCCCCGATGGTTGTTGTTTTTCTCCCGCTCCCGCCGGGAGACGACAGCCGGATGCCAGACAGTGTTTGCGCTTTTCTCTTCCATGGGCTTTCATTTCACTCTTTAAAGCTGAGAGCACTGAAAAGGATGCCGAGGGAACCCCGCAACCGGGGCGTACCTGGAGCGCAAGGGTAAGCAGAATCAGTGCCACATGCGACGCAACATCGGACCGCAAGGGAAAGAGTGGCAACAGGGACAAGACGCATACGGCGCCAAGCGGCCAGGAACCGAACTGGTTCCGACCGCCCGGGGGACTGAGCTGGCCCTACAGGAGGGGTCAGGTCCGTGTTTCGGTATGGCGCTGGAGAATGGCGGCCATCTTGTCTTTGAGCAGCAACTTCTCCTTTTTCAATCGTTCGACGGTGAAGTCACCGACACTTCGCGGTCCCAACTCGGCAATCTTGTCCTTCAGGGTCTGGTGTTGCTGGTGGAGCTCTTGAAACTGCGAATCTGTTTCCAGCAGTTCGCGAACGGCTTGGAGCTGATCCTCAAACATGGATGCCTCCCTCCTGAGTGTGATGATCCGTGTGAGACGAAGTGTCTTCAGGCTGCTGTGGTTCGGGAGAGAGTCCGTCCGGGTCGGATGGCAACTCCCCCTTCAGTCCCTTGTCAATAGCTTGGCGCGCCAACTGGTCGGCCAGTTCGTTGTCCGGATGCCCCGCATGGCCCTTGATCCACTGCCATTGCACGGCATGTTGTCCGGCCAGATGGTCAAGTTTTTGCCACAGGTCGGCGTTGCGCACGGCTCCACCGTCCTTCTTGCGCCACTGGCGCTTCTTCCAGGAATGAATCCACTGTGTCATGCCATCCTTGACGTAGTTGGAGTCCGTGACCAAGCGAACCCGGCAACTGCGCTTCAGGTTGAGAAGCGCGTGGATGGCAGCCAACATTTCCATGCGGTTGTTGGTGGTATGAGGAGCGAATCCACTCAGATGGCGGGCGCTGGACCCATGACGCAGGACAACCCCCCATCCCCCAGGGCCGGGGTTGCCGCGACATGCCCCATCCGTGTGGATCTCCACCAAGGGGCGGGTATCCGCAGGGCGCACGGGCGTGATCATTCGGTCGACGACATGTGTCAGGTTGCCTTCCCCTCGATAAGCATGCCTCCACTCTAGCCGGCGCACTGAGAAAAAACAAGTCTTGAAATATTTGCCACCATGCAGCACCCGTCCAAAGAGGAGCGATGGATACAGGTCGTGTCCACCCCGACAGGATCGCTCCACAAGAGAGGCATGAGGCGTGTCCGCTCATGGTCATCAGGACAATTGGCCCGGGAGTTGCTTTTTCCCCTCACCATCGTTGTTTTCCAGCGGAGGGCGCCGCAGTGGGTATTTTTGTCGGTGACGTTTGGACAAGAGGAGAGGATATGTTGCTGCCTGGCCAGATTGCGGATGTGGTGGCGAATATGTCTGCACCCAAGGGAGCGGGGTGTTCGGAGAGGGGTGGGAGCCAGATGCATCGGTTGGAGCTTCTGAATGGTGAGGAGGGTTGTCCGGCCCAAGGCAGAGGATCTCTCAAGACGTTGTCCCTTGAAACGGTGCTTACGGATGCGGATATCCGGCGCCTGCTGTGTATCCTCTCTGTCAGATAGCCGCAACGATTCAGACCCGCAACGATTGACCACCCGGCAACGAACCGGGGTTCGGGGGGCTGGCTCCCCTGGCGGATCCGGGACAGGGTCCGGCTGGGGTTCGGGGCGAAGCCCCGATAGTGGCCCTCATATCCAAAAAAAATGGTCATGGCCTTGGGTATGCCTGTTGCAAATACGATTGCCCTGGTGAATGCTGATTCGGGGGTGTCTTTTTGGTTGCAAGCATGATTCAATGGCGCAACGCATCCTCCTGAGGCCGAACCCGGTTCGGATGCGGCTTCAACGATCTGTCCCGGTGGATCATGATCAGCGTCGATAAAATGTCAGCCAGCCTCCTCTCCACCTCTGCGGTGACGGTCTTTTTGGCCGTTCGGATGTGGCAGAAAAGAGGCGAGCCTTTGCCGGGCTGGTGGCTCATGCTGGGAGGAGCTCTTCTGCTCCTGCTGGATCCCCTGATGGGGTTGGGGATTTCGGACCGCTGGGTCGATCCGAACGGAAGGGAAGGGGTGCAGGCTTTGGGGGATCTCCTGGGTCTCCCTTTGTTGCTGTTCGGATTTTGGCGGTGGGAGCGCTGGCGGGAGAGGCAGGAGGCCGCGCTGCGAGCGGGACTGAGCCGCAGCGAAGAGCTGGAAGAAGAGGTGCGGAACCGCACCCGGGATCTTCAGGAAGCCCGGGACCAGGCCATCCGTGCCAGTGGCGCCAAAAGCGCCTTCCTGGCAGACATGAGCCATGAGATCCGTGGGCCCCTGAACGTCGTGCTGGGGCTTCTGGAGCTGTTGCGCCGGGCACCCTTGGCTCCACAATCTCGCGAGTATGTCCATCTCTGCCACAGTGCCGGACAGGCCGTTCTCTCCCTCCTCAACGATACCTTGGATTTTTCCAAAATAGAGGCTGGTCACCTGAGTTTGGATCTGACCGAGTTCGATCTGCGTGCCTTGGTGGATGAGGCGGCCTTGATGATGGCGCCCCTGGCACATGGCAAGGGGGTGGAGTTGACCGCCTTTGTGCCGCGGGAGCTGCATACGGCTGTGCGGGGGGATCCCAACCGGCTTCGTCAAATTTTTGTCAATTTGTTGGGTAATGCGGTCAAGTTTACCCCGGGGGGGGGGAGCGTCGAACTGCACGCCGGTGTTCAACAACGTGATACCGGGGGGACGCTATACCATTTTGAGGTGCGGGACACGGGAATTGGAGTGCCTGAGGAGCAAAGGAATCGCATTTTCAACAAGTTTGCACAGGTGGACCACGTGCCGGGTCAGGAACGTGTGGAGGGAACCGGGTTGGGATTGACCATCAGCAAAAGGCTGGTCGAATTGATGGGGGGGGAGATCGGGGTCGAGGCGAATGTGTCAGCGGCATCCGGCAGTGTTTTCTTCTTCTCCATCCTCCTGGAAGAGGTTGCTGTGTCATCCGTGGCTGCCGAACAGGACGAGTTGCCGTCATTGCGGGTTTTGGTGGTCGGGAGTCACGGGTTGCAACGGGTGCTTCTGGATGACTTTTTTGCTGCATCGGGGGCTCGACATACGCATGCGGAGGATACGCAGGTCGCCCGGATTTTGCTGCGGGAGGCCCAGGAAACAGAGGATCCCTATCGGTTGTTGATGATCAACCAGAAAGCCGGCATCGGTGGTCGTCCGGAATTGATCGATTGGCACGATGCCCTGACCCCTGGAGTGGGGGTCATCTTGCTGACGGATCTGTTGGATCACGGTTTGGATCAGGCGGCGCATGTGCCGGGTGATGTGCTTTGTCTGCAAAAACCGATCAGCGCCATGCGCCTGCGTGGCGCCATGGGTCGCCTGCTGAACCAGCGGATGACGACCTTTTCCAATGCCTCCGAAATGTTTGTCAAAGGGCAGTTTACTTCTTCCAGCCGGATACAGTACCAGGATCGTATCCTGGTTGTGGACGATCATGTCGCCAACCTGAAGGTGGCCAGTGGCATGTTGCAAAGTCTTGGTTGTGATCCACGTCGCATCGTAACCTGCCCTGATGCCCAATCGGCCCTGGAAGAACTGAAACGGCAAGAGTTTGGCCTTGTCCTCATGGATTGCCGCATGCCAGGCATGGATGGTTTGGCCGCGACGCGGGCCATCCGGGAGCAGGAAGCGGCAGAGGGCCGACCACATCTGCCTGTCGTGGCTTTCACTGCCGATATCACCGAGAGCAAGCGGATGGATTGTCTGGCCGTGGGGATGGATGATGTTCTGGTCAAGCCTGTGATGCTCCGAACCTTGGGCCATTTGTTGCAAAAATTTTTGCGGCCTTTGCCCGGGATCGTTTCGGAGCCGGTGGGAATCACCTCGACGGTTCGTGGCGGTAAAAACAGGCCTTTCCAGGGCAACTCCAACCAACCGGCACAGGCGCTGCTTGACATACCCAAGGCCATGGGCGCCTTCGGACTCCCGGAGGACACTTTCCAAGAGGTGGCAGAGTTGATCGTACAACAGCTTCCCGAGCTGCTGAACAGCATGGCCCGTGACGTGGAAAACAGACTCCAGGAAGAGGCCAGGGCCAAGGCACATGTTTTGCGGGGCAGTATGGCCAACGCCATTTTTCCCGCCCTCAAGGAACCCTCCCAATGGTTGCACCGTGAGATTCGCAATGGGGAGTGGCAGCGCGCACGAGAGGCGTTGGAACAGCTCTCGCAGGCATTCGCCCCTATCCTGGAGGCCTTGCGGCATTACCTTGAGCAAAGTGGCTCGAAGTCGGAACCATGAAGAGCTTTCTTCATATGCAGGAAAGTTTGCCCGAGCGCCTGCGCGCCACACCTTCCCTACAGGTTCATTACTGGCTGTTGTCGGGCATGATCCTGTTGATGTTATTGTTTTTTGGAATATTCCTTCATTGGATCGAGTCGCGGGTGCAGAGCGGGGATAAGCTGGTCATCGAATATCATCTGCCGACCATCACCCATTGCCTCCATATCGATGTGGCCCTCGCGGACATGCAGCTCCATCTTGCCGGTGACAATACCGGGGCCGATCTGACTCGTGCAGTGTGGATCATGGATCGGCACATGCAGCGCATTCGGAAAGAGTTGGATCACATGCGTCAACTGGAAAACAATCATGATGTTGCCGGGGTTTTTTTGGCCAACATCAAGGGTGCCGAGTCGCGATACAATATTCTGCGTGAACTGATCCAGAGCCGGGTGGACCGCATTCGTGAAACCGGTCGTACAGGATCCACGAGTGGCATCGTCCTGGCCGGCATGGTGGAGGCCTTGCGCCGTGATATTGCCCGCATCCAGGCTGGACACGGCTTTGCTGTCGAGGCGATCCATAAAAATTTTCGGCAAGAGAGAAAAAAAGGGTGGCGATACCTGCTGGTATTCTCCCTGTTTCTGTTGATGACGGGTTTTTTGGCCATGCAGTGGATTTTCCAGCAGATTCGTGATCTGGTGGGCCGATGTGAGCTGGCTGAGCGGGCCAGTCGCGAAGCGTGCGCCCGTGCGGAGACGGCCAACGAGGCCAAAAGCCGATTTCTGGCCAACGTCAGCCATGAAATCCGCACCCCCCTGAATGCCATACTCGGTATCCATGACTTGTTGCAGGATGCGGAGTTTACCGCTGAACAGAAACGCTATCTGGAGGTGAGCCGTAAATCTGCGGAAATTCTATTGCGTCTGGTGAACGATCTGCTCGATATCGCCAAAGTGGATGCCGGGCATCTGCACCTGGAGATCGCCCCCTTCTCCCTGACCGATGTTTTGGCCCATATCGAGGGGAGCATGCAAGTGCCCGCACGCCAGAAAGGGATTCAACTGACTTGTGCAGCGCTTGGCAAAGAGATACCCGGGCATCTGGAGGGGGATGCCTTTCGGTTGCAACAGATTCTTTTCAACCTGGTCGGCAACGCAGTCAAATTCACCGAACAAGGCTCTGTGGTCTTGTGCGTCAAATTGAACCGATTGTTACCTGGACAAGTTGATCTGGAGTTTGAGATTCGCGACACCGGGATGGGGATTCCGCTGGAAAAACAGTCGCAACTTTTTCAGATTTTTTCCCAGTTGGATGCAAGCATGACGCGGCGTTTTGGTGGCACGGGCCTGGGTCTGGCCATTGCACGGCAGTTGGTTGAAAAAATGGGGGGAGCCATCCATGTGGAGAGCCAGCCGGGAAAAGGGAGCCGATTTTGGTTCAATGTGATCCTGGGGTCGAGATCGGCCACCGAAGGCGTCGTCGTGGTTGCGCCGACGGCTCTACCGGGTTTGGAACGGGATCCCGTGCCAGTCGGGGGGATGGAACGCGGAACGGAGTCCCTGCCTTGGCGGCTGCTGGTGGTCGACGATTCCGATGACAACCGCCTGTTGATCCAGGCTTTCCTGAAGAACTATCCCTATCGGGTGGATACGGCGGCAAATGGCGCTTTCGCTCTGGAAAAATTGCGCCTGAATCGCTATGACTTGGTGTTGATGGATCTGCAAATGCCCGTGATGGATGGTTTTGAGGCGACTCGACGTTTCCGGTTGCGGGAGCAGGGGGGGCGCATTCCCATTCTGGCCCTGACTGCCCATGCCATGGAGGAGGATGAAAAACAGGCCTTGGCAGCGGGCTGTGACCGGTTCCTGACCAAACCGATCCGCAGAGCCCGCCTGTTGGAGGTGTTGCAGGAGATTCTGTCACCATAAAGCCGGACGCATTTGTGAGGATGTTGACGTCAAGTGGTACAAGAATTGCTGCCTGGGTGAGAGTCTGGTATCCTCAACCAACTTGGCATTGGAGAGAAGCCCTTGGCAGCTTCAGCATTTTCTTTTCGGATACCGTTTGGGCGACTCAAGGGCGTGAGCGATATTTTCATGGCCGTGGGCATCATTATGGTGCTGGCGATCATGATTCTTCCCATGCCGGCCTGGGCTCTCGACCTGTTTCTTTCCGTCAATATCTCCCTCTCCATCGTCATACTCATGACGACTCTTTACGTTCATAAGCCGTTGGAATTTTCCTCCTTTCCCAGCGTGTTGTTGATCTCGACGCTCTTTCGCCTGTCGCTGAACATTTCGACGACGCGGCGTATCCTGCTGCATGGCGGGGAGGGGGAGGCGGCAGCCGGCGAGGTGATCCGGGCCTTTGGTCAGTTTGTGGTCGGGGGCAACCCGGTGGTGGGTATCATCGTGTTCTCCATTTTGGTGATCATCAACTTCATCGTCATCACCAAGGGCGCCGGGCGTATCGCGGAAGTGGCGGCCCGTTTCACGTTGGACAAAATGCCGGGCAAACAGATGGCCATCGACGCAGACCTCAACTCGGGTCTGATCACCGAGGCTGAAGCCAAACGGCGGCGGCGCGAAATCGAAGAAGAGTCGGAATTCTTCGGGGCCATGGATGGTGCGTCAAAATTTGTGCGCGGCGAAGCTGTCGCCGGTATCCTGGTGACTGTCATCAACATTGTGGGCGGGTTCATCATCGGCGTGGCCCAGCAGGGTTTGACGGCGGCGGATTCGGCGAACATTTACACGATTCTGACCGTTGGCGACGGTCTGGTTGCCCAGATTCCCGCATTGGTGATCTCCACTTCCGCCGGTTTCCTGGTGACCCGGGCCTCGTCCGATCAGCACATGGCCGAGCATGTTGGTGGCCAGATTACGGCCCAACCACGGGTTATCCTGATCAGCTCGGCTGTGCTCGGACTGTTTGCCGTTTTGCCGGGCATGCCCACCCTCTCCTTTGCCACACTCGCTCTCCTGCTGGGTGGATGGGCCTACCTGTTGTTCCGTCGTCAGGAGATCGTTGACCGGAAGCGCGTCCATGCGGAGGCGCAAGAGGCGCAAGTGGCGGCTGAGGTTGAAGAGCCCATCGAAAATTTCTTGGCACTGGATGTGCTTAGATTGGATGTCGGTTATGGATTGATTGCCCTGGTCGATGAGAGTCAGCAAGGGGATCTTTTGGACAAGATACGGGCCATCCGGCGGCAGTTCGCCAGTGACATGGGGTTTGTGGTTCCCCCCATCCATATCAAGGATAATCTACAGTTTCGTCCGGGCGAATATGCCTTTCTCGTCAAAGGGGTGGAAGTGGGGCGCGGCGAGTTGAAGACAGGGCAGTTCCTGGCCATGGAGGGGGGCGCGGTGTCTGGACATATCGATGGCGTTCCCACCACCGAGCCCGCCTTTGGCCTGCCGGCCATCTGGATCACGCCCCATGATCGGGAAAGGGCGGAAATGTTGGGTTATACCGTGGTGGATCCCTCGACGGTACTGGCGACGCATGTAACCGAGTTGGTTCACACTTTTTCGCACGAGATGATCAGTCGCCAGGAGGTGCAGAATCTGTTGGATCTGGTGACCAAGAATCAGCCCAAGCTGGTGGAGGAGCTGGTGCCCAACGTGATCAACCTGGGTGGGATCCAGAAGGTGTTGCAGGGGTTGTTGCGGGAACGGGTCTCTATCCGGGACATGCCGACCATTCTGGAAACGGTTTCGGATTATGCCAAAATTATCAAGCACCCGCCGCAGTTGGTGGAGCTGGTGCGACAATCTTTGTCTCGTTCCATCGTCAAAAAATATTTGGACGAGAATGCCCAGTTGCAGGTTCTGATGCTGGGCGCCGATGCGGAAAACCTGGTCGCGGAGGCTATCGTGGATGGCGAATATGGCTCTTATCTTGCCTTGTCGCCACGCGCCGCCAACCAGTTTTGTTCGCGAGTACGTGACATGGTCGAACGGATTGCATCCCAGGTGGTGCAACCGGTCCTGGTTTGCGGCACCCGGGTCCGACCATTCGTGAAACAGGCTACGGAGGGGGTCATTCCCCATTTGGTGGTGTTGTCTCACAACGAGATTCCCGCCAACGTGTCTGTTCATTCACAGGGAACAGTGACGCTGTCTTGAATACCATGAGCCAGGATCCGGGTTTGCGCCGATGAACGACAAAGTTTCCACCTTCCGGGCGCAGGATATGCGGGAAGCCCTGCAACAGGTCAAGGAGGCCCTGGGGGCTGACGCAGTCATCCTCTCCACGCGAAGCATACGGGAGAAGGGGGGGGCCTTCATCGAGGTGACGGCCTGCCCGAATCCCAATGCCGATGGGCCCGTGCCGGTTCCCAGGGAGACGCCACCGCCACGGAGTCGGTTCTCCGCTGTGGCCGATGATGCCCCCCCCTCCCTGGCCGGGCGCAGTGCGGTCAGCCGCTACCGGGAGCAACGTGCCCAGTCGCAGGGAACGCAACAAACGCGCGAAGCGCGTGTGGCCAATGGGCCCGGTCTGGCGGCGGATCTCTCCACCATTCGCAGCTCGTTGGCGGAACTTGAGGCCAAGGTCAACACCTCGGCCTCATTGGAACCCGACATGGCCAACCTGGACATGGAGGGAAAACGCCGCTACAGCTACCTGTTGATGCACGGCGTGGAGGAGCCCATCGCTCGCAAGCTGGCGGTGGTGGACAAGGGGGAAAAGGAGCGCGGCCTGGAAGGGGCATTGAAACGGTTTCTCAAATTCCATGACCCCATGGAGAGCCAGTCCCGGGTCATCGCTCTGGTCGGTCCCACCGGTGTCGGCAAGACAACCACCTTGGCCAAAATTGCCGCCGAGCTGTTGCTGAACCGCCGCAAGACTGTCGGTATGATCACCCTGGATACCTTCCGGGTTGGGGCTGTGGCCCAGCTTGAGACCTACGCCAAGCTTTTGCAGGTGCGCTTGATGGTGGCGCGTACCCTGTCGGAGGTGAAGGCAGGGCTTCACTCCCTGAACAATTGTGACTTTATCCTGGTGGATACCGTGGGGTCGAGCCCCTACAACCGGCGTCAGGTCAACTCCACGGGCAGTCTGCTGCCGGTCATGGGAGAAGATCGGGAGGTTCTGCTCTGCATGGCCGGCAATGTCAGGGAGACGGAACAACAGGCCATCTTCCGGCGTTTTTCCGCCCTCTCTCCGACAGGTCTGATTTTTACCAAACTTGATGAAACAGTCACCTACGGTGGTATTCTCAATGTGGCCCTGCGGGCCCGTCTGCCGTTGACTCTCTATACGGATGGCCAGCGGGTTCCGGAAAATTTGGGTTGGTTGTCGGCCCATACCATGGCCGGATGGTTTGATCAACCCAAGGTGCCGGAGCCGGATGCGTAAGGCCCCCAGGGTTTTGCGCGTGGGGTGGCGCCTCATCCGCCTCCGTGTCCGGCCCCCGGAAGGAACCCATCACCATTTTGGCGATTCCTGAAACTGAAAAGAGTTGCAATAAAATGATCGAAGACCTCGACAATCAGGTGGCTACCCTGAAAGAGTGGGCCAAGAAGGCCGAACAGGAGCGCAAGGCCGACAAGTTGCGCGACGACGCCAAGCCGGTCTCGACCTCCGTGCTGGCGCGGCGTTTGGCTGAACGCAAGGTGCCCTATACCCTGGCGGTGACCAGTGGCAAGGGTGGGGTGGGCAAGACCCTGGTCACCGTGAACCTGGCTCTCAGTTTTGCGCGCCAGGGCCTCAAGGTGCTGGTCATCGATGCCGATTTGGGGCTGGCCAATGTCGATGTGGTCCTGGGCCTGACTCCGCAATATACCATCGAGGATGTTCTCGCGGGACGCATGACCATCGACAATGTGGCGGTCCCGGGTCCAGAGGGCATTACGGTGTTACCGGCGGCCTCTGGCGTTGCCGGGCTGAGTTCACTGACCGAGGCGCAACGCATCTCCCTGATGGATCACATCGACCACTGGAACGCAGACTTTGACATGGTTCTCGTCGATACGGGCGCCGGGATCTCCAGCAACGTGCGCTATTTCATCCTTTCCGTGGAGCGGATCCTCGTGGTGGCCACCCCGGACCCGGCCAGCATCACCGATGCCTACGCTTTGATGAAAGTGATGTTCATGAATCATCGCATCGATCACTTCGATCTCGTGGTCAACCAGGTGCGGGCAGAGCGGGAGGCCTTGGATGTCTACAGGACGTTGCACCGGGTGGCAGACCGTTTTTTGAGTATCGGGCTGAACTTTGCCGGCGCCGTGCCTTACGATGAGCAATTGGTCCAGTCTGTTCGCAGGCAGATTCCCGTCACCATGCTTTTTCCAGAATCCCCTTCGGCCAAGGCTTTTTCCACCTTGTCGGCCAATGTGCTCGACCGCTGGCACCGGGATCGGGAACGCAATGGTCAGGCGTTGTTCTTCTGGCGCCGGGTTTTGGACGAGTCGGTACCGGACCCTCTCGCCCGGAAGAGTCCTCTGTCAGAGTCGGGTTAGGGCAACACGGACATGCAATCCCCAGCAGATCCTGATTTCTCTTCCACCCACGAGGCGTGGGCCGGCTTGAGCCGGGAGAAGATCATCATGAAGTATGCTCCGATCGTCAAGTATGTCGCGGGGCGGATCTCCATGCGTCTGCCCCAGTCGGTGGACGTGGACGACCTCTACCAGGTGGGCATTCTGGGACTGATTGATGCGGTTGCCAAGTTCGACCCCGAGCGAGGTATCAAATTTCAGACCTACGCCGAATTCCGGGTACGGGGCGCCATCCTGGATGAGCTGCGCTCCATGGATTGGGTGCCGCGTGGGGTGCGTCACGCCGCTACCCAGATCCAGGATATCTACCTGAAACTGGAGTCCCAATTGGGACGTCCCCCGGAAGATGACGAGGTGGCCCGGCATCTGGGGATCTCCCTGGATGACTATTTTGTGCAGCTGGACTCAGTGCGCAGTTTGTCGGTCATCTCCTTTGAGGATCTGCGGCCCAATCTGGATGATGACGAGTGGGATGTCCTGGATATTCTGGCAGACCCGTCGCAGGTGGATCCCGTGGAGGCGTTGGGCTTGCAGCAGGTTCGGGAGGTTCTCAGCCAGGCTGTAGCCTCGCTCCCGGAGAAGGAACGTTTGGTGATCACCCTCTACTATTTTGAGGAGTTGACCATGAGCGAAATCGGGGCTGTGCTGGGCTTGACCGAGTCCCGCATATCCCAGTTGCACAGCAAGGCCGCTTTACGCATGCGGGCTCGGGTCCGCAAGGTACTGGGTGCACCATGACCCTCTGGAATTTCCTTGTCATCTTGTGTCTCATGCTCCTCTATATGGGCATTGGCATCATCTTTCTCCAGATCCGCCGTTTGCGGGAGGATGTCAAGGCAGCAGCCGAGCGCGCGGCTCCAGTCCTGCGGGAATCCGAACCCGAACTGGACCCGCAGAAGGTTGCCGATGGGATCGTCGAACCCATCCTCCAGGAGTTGGGGGCCATGGAGGACAAGTTGGTGCATGAGATGAGCGGACTGCCCAAACGATTCAGCGAGGAGTTGGAGGGGATCCGCCGGGAGGTGCAGTTCATGCAACAACGTTCCAACCCGATGCCCACCAACACCGGCAATGAAGTGCGCGATGGTCCCGGCAAACGAGATGCCTACCGCGAAGCCAAACTCCTCCTCACCAATGGTGTTGATGAAGAGAGAGTGATCGAAGAGACCGGGCTGACCGTGGAAGAGGTCAGCCTGCTCAAGCGTCTCTCCAACCCGGACCGGAATCCTCCTTAGAGTCGTAACCGTTCAGCACCCTTGATCCCGATGCGTTGCCGGAGCGCGACACCCCATGGCCATGATCATCTCCGGAAAGGTATTGCCTCCGCCAGGTGATCCGGCGCCTGTCAGCCGCAACAGTGCAGCCCAGCTCCCCGTGCTGGCGCCTGGTGAGGTTTTGGAGGGGCGCGTCAGCCAGGTCAAAGGGGGGAGTGAAGGGGTCTTTCGCTTTCCGGACGGCAGTGGATTTGCCTTCTCCGGTGGTCAGGGTCTGACCGAGGGGGAGATCGTTCGCCTGGAGGTGGTGCGCCTGTTGCCGGAAATGGCCATGCGCATGATCGGCAGCGAGTCACGGGTGGCGGCCAATCTGGCGGACAATCTCCAGCAAAGTCTGATACGTGTGCCGGATTTGTTTGCGCGCCTGATGGCCGTCATGTCGGGGCAGGAGCAGGAAAAAGGGGGAAGCCTGCTCAACGCAACCCGGGGACAACCCCTGTTTCTCTCTTTGCAATCAGCGACATCGACAGGGGGTCGGGCGGGAGATCTGGCCGGCGTTTTGCGTGATGCCCTGCCCAATCTTTCCGCTGACGCCCTGTTGCGGGGAGACACTTCTGCGTTGACCCGCCTGTTGGAAGGGGCCTCCCGGGAGGAGGTGAGTGCAGCCGTGCGGGCTCTGCGTGCTGCCACCGATGCCTTGCGTTTGGCAGCCGGAACCACAACGGCGGCCCAAAATCCCGCTGGCGGCAGCGAGAACACATCGCTACCCACTGCCTTGCACCGTTTGGGTGATCTCCTGTCCATGCAAAATATTTTGCCGCATGTGGTGCCGTCAGCCGCAGACAGCATGTTTCTGGGTTATCGGGTGTTTTGGCTGAACGAGGGGGGGCTGGGCGAGGCTATTTGGCGACGAGAGAAAGAGAAACAAAAACGGCCAGGCCAGAAGGGACGCACGCTCCACTCGGTTTTCCTCTCCTTGAACTTGACACGTTTGGGGGCCGTCCAGTCCCGCGTTGTTTCGGGTGAGGGCCTCCTGGGGATCGAAGTTGCCGCAGAGGAAGAGGCAACGGTCGTCTCTTTGCGTTCACAGATTGCCGAGTTGCGCTCCGCCATCCAGAATGCCGGTTTACCTTTGAATTATCTGAATCTTTCCTATAAAACCAACTCCGAGATGCGCCTCAGTCGTCAGGAGGCCGTCGGACTGGGAGGTGGCTTCTCTACAAACGTATGAAAAGGGTGACTGTTTGTTCACCACCAGACGCGGATTTTTGGACGCATGCAAGAGGACGACAGCAACACCCAACACCCCCCCAGACAGGCCGTGGCTTTGCGTTATCAGAAGAGCCAGGATCCTGCGCCGCGCGTGACCGCCTCCGGCAAGGGGCGTATCGCCGAAGTCATCATGGAACGCGCCAGGGAAGCTGGAGTTCCGCTTATGGAAGATCCCGATCTGGTGGGGCTGCTCGGCAAAGTCTCCCTGGGGGAGTCCGTTCCCAGGGAACTTTACAAGGCGGTGGCTGAAGTGTTGGCCTATGTTTACCGGGTCAACAAAGGGGTGCATGCCAAAAAGTAGGGGTGGCAAAACAACGCCTGGTGGCCTGTAGGGCAATCGCATTTGACATGGACCCACCCAAGGCCATGATCGCTTTTTGGAATTGGGGTCCAGGGGGCTGGCTTCCTGGTGGGTCAAGGGCAGAGCCCTTGCGGGGTCCGGGGAGCGCCCCGTTATGAAACGACGCGATTTGATTGACCATCTTGAGAAATTTGGCTGCGAGTGACCCAAACTTTTCTTGCGATGGTACTGACTTGCAAGGTTGCCAAACAGTTATGGACAGGCTGTCACACCCTGCCTTCAGACAAAAAAGCACTCCACAAAAAACGGCCCGTCCGCAATGCGGAAATAGGTTTTAACCGAGGAGAAGTTGACCTTGACCGCCATGCTGTATTGATCGCCAAAAACGACGATGGGAGGGGTCAGGGCAATCTCTCCCAAGGCGTCGGCCAGGCGGGACTGCAAGCCACCGGCCACCAGATTGGTCAACTCGCCGAAAGCGTCCTGCGATATTTCAGTCGACATGGTCTCCATGGGCTCACCAGAAAAGGAGCTGCTCATGGCCAGGGCGACGTGCATGGGTGCGGAGAGATGAATCCCCCCATCCAGGGCGCCGCTCAGGCGCACGACACCGGTTACATCCGCCCGTGGCGGCGTATAGGGTTCGAAGGCGGGCTTGCGGAACGTGGGCCCTGATTGAACCTCCAGGGAGAGGAAAGCCAGAAAAAATTCATGCACCGCTTCCTGGATGGCCCGGGCCAATTGGTCGTGCACCTGAAGACCTATGGAACAAATGAAGCCAAAAGGAACCAACCACACCGAAGCCGGCTCGCCCTCCTTGCCAGGTCGAGCCAACTTCGGTGATGGTTGACTTGTTCAGACGGACGGTTGGTTATGCACCTTCGTCGCGAACCAGAACCAGCCCTCCCAGAGGTGGAACGGTGATGCGGACGGAACACGGCTTGCCATGGAACGGAATCTCTTCCGCCGTGGCGATGCCCATGTTGCCCACGCTGCCACCGCAATATTCGGCTGCGTCGCTGTTGAGTCGTTCGCGGTAGACGCCCATCTTGGGGACGCCGATGCGATAGTCATGCCGGGGAACGGGTGTAAAGTTGCAGATGACAATGGCTTCTTCGTTGTTCAGGCCACGCCGCAACCAGGAGATGACGCTCTGGTCATGGTCATGGCAGTCGATCCACTCGAAACCGCCCGGTTCATGGTCCAGATTGTTGAGGGCCGGCAAAGAGGTATAAAGGCGGTTCAAATCCCGGACGAGGCGCCAGATTCCCTGGTGGTAGGGGACATGTTCCAGCAAGTGCCAATCCAGGCTGTATTCGTGCGTCCACTCCCTGCCTTGGGCAAACTCGCCACCCATGAAGAGCAGCTTTTTACCGGGATAGCAGAACATGAACGTATAGTAGACGCGCAGGTTGGCGAACTTTTGCCAGGCATCACCCGGCATCTGGTCCAACAGGGAACATTTGCCGTGGACCACCTCGTCATGGGAGAGCGGCAGGATAAAGTTTTCGTGATACCCGTACAACATGCCAAAGGTGAGCTTGTTGTGATGGTGACGGCGATAGATGGCATCCTTGCGCATGTAGCTGAGGGTATCGTTCATCCAGCCCATGTTCCATTTGAAGCCGAACCCAAGCCCTCCTGACTCGATGGGTCTGGAGACCATGGGCCATGCCGTGGACTCTTCGGCAATGGTGATGGCGCCACCACCCTGCTGGTAGACCAGACGATTGAGACGCTTCAGGAACTCGACAGCTTCCAGATTTTCATTGCCGCCGTAGCGGTTCGGCAGCCACTGACCCTCCTGACGGCTGTAATCCTGGTAGAGCATGGAGGCCACGGCATCGACGCGCAACCCGTCGATGTGGAACTGATCGATCCAGTAGAGGGCGTTGGCAATGAGGTAATTGGAGACCTCATTGCGGCCATAGTTGTAGATCAGGGTGTTCCAATCAGGATGGTAGCCGAGGCGCGGATCGTCGTGCTCGTAAAGGCAGGTGCCGTCGAAGCGGCCCAGGCCGTAGGAGTCGGTCGGGAAGTGACCCGGAACCCAATCCATGAGAATGCCGATACCGGCCTGATGGAAACGGTCCACAAAGTAGCGTAAGTCGTCCGGAGAACCGAAACGGTTGGTTGGCGAAAAGAGGCCGACAGGCTGGTAACCCCAGGAAGGATCGTAGGGAAACTCGGAAATGGGCATCAATTCGATGTGGGTGAAACCCATCTCCTGGACATACGGGACCAACTCGTCGGCCAACTCACGGTAGCTCAACCAGCGGTGCCCCTCTTCGGGCTTGCGTTTCCAGGAGCCGAGGTGGACTTCGTAGATGGACATGGGGGTGTGGTAGAAGTCGTGCTTGGCACGCTTTTCCAACCAGGCGCCGTCCTCCCACTGATAGGTGCTGTTGGCAATGATGATGGTGGCGTTGCCGGGAGGAGGCTCGAATGCCCGGCCATAGGGGTCCGCCTTGAGCGGCACGAGGCCGCCATAGGAGCCTTTGATTTCGTATTTGTAGATGTCACCGGCCCGTAACATGGGGAGGAACAACTCCCAGATGCCGCTTTCCACCCGCAGCCGCATGGGATGCCGACGTCCATCCCAGCTGTTGAAGGGGCCGACGACGCTGACCCGCAGGGCATTGGGCGCCCAGACCGCAAACAGGACGCCATCAACGCCGTCGATGACCTGTGGGTGGGCCCCCAGGCGGTCATAAATGCGCCAATGGTTTCCTTCACCGAAGAGGTAATTGTCCATATCCCCCAGAACAGGCCAGAACCGGTAGGGATCCTCCATGTCGATGGGGCCCTGCCCGAAGTCAGCCCGGATAAGATAGGGGAAGGTTTTGTACTGATTCGCGATCTCCAGAGCAAAAAAACCCCAATCGTGGATTCGTTTCATCTCGCCCACGACAGAGGAGGTATCCCGATTGACCAAAAACACCTGATGAGCGCCAGGCAAAAAGGAACGCACGGTGAGACCCCCCTCACCGGCAGAGTGCATGCCCAGGAATGCGAACGGATCCCGGCAGTCACCATAAACCACCTGGTCGATCAGGTAGGAAGGATGCAGGTTGGCGTTGATTGCTTGATCGTGTGTCGTCATATTGCTCTATCTCCCTGTTATTCCCATATCCTGGAAAAATGAAACTGGAGAACAACCCCATCCGTTTCCCCCCCTGCAACGGAGCCGGGAATCGGTTTTTCCTGGAAATTTCTTGATGCGTGGCGGAAGCCGCGCGCCTATTGCACAAATCGATCACCGCATTGTACCCAAATTCCCATTCCACATCAATATTTTTTACCCACCCTCACCAGATTCACGACCGGACGGTTTCCGGGAGAAACCTAAATGGCATCGGTATGAACGGGGGGTGTGTTTTGCGGAACGGCCTTTTTTGGGGGGGATAGCCCTTGCTCGATGTTGTGTAGGCGATCCTCCCACTGTTGCATCATTTTTTTGGCCTCCTCAATCGTTTTGCGGGCCGTATCCTGGACTTGAGGAACATGTTCATCGAATGTACGTCGGCCCGCTTCTCCCAAAGCATGCAGCCCTTCGAGAAAATGCTGCTGGGCGCGCGCCAGATCCGCCTGGGTTTCCTCTGGAGAATTTTTTTTCTGTGCCTCCTTGGGCGCGTCGCCTTGACCGTTGCCAGGGGATGGAAGGGCCTGTTGCGCCGGGACGTTCGGCGCGGGCGGAGACGGAGAGTTGTCGCCCGCTGCCCGGACGGCAAGGGGAAACAAGGCAACGGCCAAAGCGAGTGAAAAAAACACACGACAGGTCATGGCGCTTCTCCTGGCAGGATCGGTGTTGTAAACGACCATCCCAAGGTGGTCATTTGCGTGGTCATTTGCGGATAGGCGACACCACCTTCCCGAACGATGGCTGCGAAGGTGTCGTGGTCGGCCCACAGGGTTTCAGTGATTTCCCGACTGCGACAGGTCGGTTCCCCCTGCCATGCGTCACAGCGAAAAATAAACCCGACATGTGGAGACTCCTGCTCCAACATGGGAACGACATCCACCATGCTGGCGTCATGCAGCGACAAACCGACCTCTTCGCTGACCTCTCGGCAGAGGGCGGCAAGCAACCCCTCACCAGCATCCACATAACCACCGGGGAAAGACCATTTGCCACTGCGGTGATCCCGATAGTTGAGACGCACGAGCAATACTTGGAGCCCAGTGGCGTCTGACTCCCGGCGGATGATGATGACATGAGCTGAGAGGGTGGCTTTGGCGATCATGGGTTTTCATTCCTGTCATGTTGGCAGGGACACATCGCTGTATCTGGCAGGGGCGTGTGCCTGGCGTTCAGCCGGTGTCCTCGTAGACAATCTTCCAGGTGTCGTTCTCCAGGCGCCAGTATTGTCGGCGCAGGGGCTGTCTGAACAACTCCTTGCCTCGGACCTCCTGGGTAAAGGTGACAACGATCATACGTCTCTCGGAGGGGTACCCGAGGATGCTGATGTCGGAAAAGCTGGTCTCTTCGGCAGCGCCTTCACGGAACAAACGGCGCAGATATCTGGACCAACTGGCAAGGTTATGGTGGTCATTCTGGAACGACGCTGAATAGTGACGCAGCACCCGGTCCGCGTTGCCGCTGAGCCAATCCTTGTGCCACTCCTGCGTAAGCGAGAGAAACCAGTCGAGTTGGCCTCGCCACTCTACGGGGTCCAGCCATTCGATGGCATGATCGATGACCACCGGAGTGCCGATCCCAACCATCTCACCCAATGTTTCAAAATCGATGTTGGTCATGGCGACGCACCCATCGCTGGATTGGGGGGGGCGGCTGTAGGTGACGATGGGAGTTCCATGCAACCAGATGCCGTCTCCGGTCTTCTTGTGGAGCCGGTCCCATTCGTTGGGGTAATTGATCGGCATGGCTCCGAAGCCGTAAAGGGGTGGAAGTTTGTATCCAGGCAGGTATTCCGTGATAAAATAGAGACCGACGGGGGTTCGTTTGTCCCCCTTCAAAATTTTTCCGGGACCGTTTTTGCCGCTTGAGATGTAGTAGTTGGCGATCAGCTCGGGTTGTCCGTTGATGCGCCGGAAGAGGTAGAGTCGGGATTTGGAGAGATCCACGACGATGGCATTGCTCTGCGCACGGGAGAGGTAAGTCAAATCCTGGGGGATGGCATCCCTGGGCGGATATTCGAGGAGATTGCGCAACCGTATCCGGGCCTCTTCCATGAGGTGCATCACTTCAGGGTCATTCTCCTGGCCGTTGCCAAAACCGCGCAAACGACCGGCCAAGGCCATGTACAAGTCTCCCTGAATCATTTGCGCCAGGTGGAAATCAGGTCTTTGCCGGGTCAGATCGCTGATCTCCCGCAACGCAGCCTTGATGTCGTTGTGCAGGATGGCGTCCAGGCTCTTCACGAGAGAACGTTCGGTTTTGGAAAGGTAATCCAGCGGAGAGAAGGAGTTCGATGCGTCGGCCAGGGCACGACGCCACGGACCGCCAAGGCAGAGAGATCCAAGGAGCAGCAGCAAAACGGCGAGAGTCAAGACATGGCGACGTCTACTCATCCACCCCTTCCTGAAAAATTTTCCACACCTCGCCCTCTTTTTTCATCAGAATGGTCTTGCGGACGACATCGTGGTATTTGTCGGAGTGGTAGCTTTGAGTGAAGCTGACCCGCGCTCTGTCCGGACCTTCCGTGCGAATCTGCAGATTATCCAGGCCAACGCGAATTGACTTGGCATGTTGAATCAAAGATTTGCGCTTTTTTGACCACTCCTCGCGACGGGAAAAGCCTGCGGGCAGGCGAAAATCACGGGAGTAGGCGGAGAGATACCGGGGTACCTGTTTCTCGGACCAGGCCTCGGCCCAATCACGCAGAGTTTTTTCCACGGATCCATCCTGTTGGCCTGAAGCTATTGTTGTGTGGGGCCGTACCGGTTCAGACTCTCCGGTTTTTTTCTTGTGGCGGCCTTTTTCTTTTGTCGTTGAAGTTGATGTCGCCATCCGGGCGGAAGGGGGCATTCCGCTCTCCTTCTCGACCGCCTCGAAGACCTGGTCGATCCGGGTCATATCTGCAAGGCGAACGGTCTGATCCGCTGTTCTGAGCGGGCCCTTGGTCAATTGCTTCATGGCGGTTGGCGCTTCATCCTTGATGGCTTTTTCCTGAACCTCCTCCTTGACCACCTTGCCGGTCGGTTCCTTGACGGGAATCGGGCCGGGTTCGGCGCCTCCCTTCTTAAGGTTGGCAACCGGCAGGCCCACCTTGTCGACGGAGAGAGGAGATTTCTCCTTGGCTTGCTGTTCCAAAAGGGCGGATCTCTCCTTTTCTGCGCGGATTTTGGCTTCGATTTCAGCCCGGGAACGTTCCTGGCTTTCGGCATCGGCTCGTTCCCGCTCATCACCTCGGACGAGCGCTTGTGCCTCGGCACGAATCTTATCCATTTCCGTCTTGCGGATCTGGTCGGAAATTTCAGCATGGAGCTTTTGGCGGACTTCAGTACGTACCTGTTCCAGAACCTCCGTGCGAACCTGGGCGATAGCCTCGGCGCGGAGTTTATCCACGGCTTCGCTACGGACCTTGGCCAAGGCTTCGTTGCGGGCGCGGCGCAAAAACTCCTCCGAGGGTTGCGCCATGGGCATGCCTCCCGGTCCCTGGGTCAGGAAAATGTTGCGGATCAGAGCGAGTTTGGCCTCGGTAGCGGGATTTTCCTTGCTGATCTGCAAGGCTTTTCGATAGGACTGGGAGGCGAGCTTGGCATACACATCGCCCAGATTTTCTCGCGCCGTCGCGTACTCAGGCCGGGTGTTGATGGCCTTGAGAAGGACATCGCGGGCCTTCTCCAGTTGTCCCTGTTCGGCGTAGAGCACGGCCAGATTGTTGAAGGGTTCAGGGCGGTCCGGGAACTCCTCGGTCAACTCCTGAAAGGCTTGAATGGCTTCAGATAATTTTTGCTCTTCGGCCAGGATGAGCCCTCGGAAAAACCTGGCCTGAACGTCCTTGGGATTGGATTTGAGATATCCGGTCAGCCGGCTCATGGCTGCTGCGAGTTGTTTCTTCTCCAGCAGTGCCTGAATCTCCCCGATCTCCCCGGCCTCGGCCCGTAGTGCCGGAGGCACACAGGTGAGAAGAAAGGCGGCGATCAGTGATAATCGGGTAAAAATCCGACCTGTAACGCGCATGTTCCGTGCACTCGCAAAAAGCAATGGGACGTGACGTGAAGAGTTCGCTGGAGTATAACCACACACCGCCGCAACCTCAACGACCCTGCTTGCAGGCGTTCCCCACGACTCGTCAGATGGGCAGAAAAATCAAAAACTGAAAGGCCTGTTTGATCAATCTTTTTGTCTTCTGCGCCACCACCTGAGACAAGGCATCCTGGAGACCAATCATTTTGCCGAACAGCCGCTCATAGCTGAGATTGCGAACCGTCCCATCGCTTTCGTTGCTGAGCAGAAACAGGTTGCCATGCTGATCTTTCTCCTGCGTCAACAACCAGAGGGCCAGCTCCAGATTGCGGGCGCTGTTGTACAATTTTTGCGGATCCAGGGAGTCCAAAACGAAAAAATCGCGTTTGTCATTGTAGGATGCCATGACCATGGAACCGAGACCAACGGTGTAGGCGAGCACCCGGTCACCGTCGAAGGAGTCCTGGAATGCCTGACGGATGCACTCAACCCCCTTCAGATGGTTAAGCTCGGCAAACTCCCAATTGTGAAAGGATCCGAAGACCCGCGCAACGTTGGCGTCGGCATGATGGACCGTTCCCCGCAGCAACTGGTTTGGATTGCGCCGGTAAAGTTTGATCATCAAAAGTTTGATGTAGCCAATGACCTCGCGCTGATTGGTCTCGATGAACAGATTGACATCCGTCTTTGCGAGATCGGACCAGGAAAAATTGGTGTTGCCCCGATCCAGGGGTGTCTTGTCCGCCGCTGATCTGGCGCAACCCGTCTGCACGAGAAGGAGAGCCAGGACAAGCAACCAGGCGCTCCCGCTCATGCGCTTCCGCGTCGAAGGGCTCCTGCACTGGTCAGTGGGCCACCTTCTCCTTGCGCCTTTGAGCATAACCATTCCGGACAGCAATGTAGGGATCGAGTGTCGCCGTGCGCACGGTTTGAAACTCTTCCAGACGGAGAGATGTCTGGTTGATTTTGGAAAAGGCCTTGATCCCGACCCGGTCCAAAAGATCTTCGGGCTTGTAATTCAAGGGATCCAGGAAGGCGTCACCGATCTCGCCGACGGTGTCCCGTGCGTTGGATGGACCCAGCAAGGGCCAGACCAGATAGAGTTGATCTCCCACACCGTAGCGGCCCAATGTTTGTCCGAAGTCGGCGTCGCTGCCGTGCAGGTTGAAGTGCAGGGATGCCACGTCGAAAAGACCGGCGACTCCCAGGGTCGAGTTGATGACAAAACGCCCCAGATCCTCGCCGGCGGCCTGGATTTTCCCCTGCAACAAGGCGTTGGTGAAGTGAATAGGCGATTTCAGGTTTTGGAAAAAGTTGCGGACGGCGATACGCCCGCCCTCCGGGATCAAGGCGCCGTAACCCGTGGCCAGAGGTTCCACGATCCATTCGGAGGCCTTGTCGTTGACGGTGAACATGACCCGATTCCAGGGTTCCAGCGGATCGGAGACGGCCATGTCGCCTTGGGTACGCTCCTCGGCTGCCCACAGGGCATCATCGGCGGCGGATTGATCCCTGGTTGGGGGGGAGGCGGTATCGGCCCGGACCGAGGTCGGGGCGGCAGCCAGAAAAAGGGCCATCGTGGGCAAAACGAGATATCGCACCAGAATTTTCATAAATCCATCCTATGACCGGCATTCCACCCCAGGGGGGAGAGGTTTTCCCGTGCCTTGCGTGAGGGGGTATGATGAGGGATAATCAATAAAATTGCAATTCGCTCTGGATGCGTCTGTCCGGTTGCGACAAAATCCCATCCAGGAAGCCGACCGCACACTCCTCATGATCCTGATGCTTCGCAACCTTGGCCGCATGTCTCTCCAGAGATTCTGGAGCATGGGGCACATGTTTGTTTTCTTGCTGACAGCCATCCTCAGTGTGGTGCGCCCGCCCTATCGCCCGGTCAACCTTCTCAAGCAGATCGTGTTCATCGGGATTCGTTCCCTGTTTGTCATCGTGCTGACGGCTGCGTTTGCCGGCATGGTCTTGGCTCTACAGGGATATTATATCCTCTCCCGCTTTGGTTCCGAAGGGATGGTTGGACCCATGGTTGCCCTGGCCATCGTCCAGGAGTTGGGGCCGGTGTTGACTGCCCTGATGGTGACCGGGCGGGCCGGTTCGGCTATGGCGGGTGAACTGGGCGTCATGCGCATCAAGGAACAGGTCGATGCCTTGGAGTCCATGGGGATCAACCCCCTCAAATATCTGGTTGCCCCAAGACTGGAAGCCAGCCTGATCTCCATGCCCATCCTGACTGCCATTTTCAATGTGGTGGGCATCTTCGGGGGGTATCTCGTGGCGGTGCAACTTTTGGGCATGTCCAGTGGCACCTATTGGGGCGGCATCGAGGCCAAACTGGCTGCCAAGGATATTTACATCAGCATGATCAAATCCGTCAGTTTTGGGTTGGTGGTGGCCTGGGTTTGCACCTACATGGGGTATTTTACCACCCGGGGTGCGGAAGGGGTCGGACGCTCCATCACCTCGGCTGTTGTCCTCAGCTCCGTTCTGGTCCTGATCTGGGATTATTTCATCACCTCGATCATGCTTTAGGTTTGAGAGATCTGCCGTGTCCAGACACAAAAACACCTCAGACCAGATAAAAACCGATCGGACCCTCGGGGAGATGCTCATCAAGGCGGGACAGATTTCCCAGGACCATGTCGAATGGGCCTTGGCGCATCAGGCCGGTCAGATCGAACCCGATCTTCTGGGGGAGATTCTGATCCGGGATGGGGTCATCTCTCAGCCCGAATTGATGGAGTTTCTGATCGCTAAATTTATCGAGGAGCGCAGGGAGTATGCGGCACAACCACCCCCTCCCACGGCCATCCGCTTTGCCGGAGTGACGAAAACCCTCGACGGACGCAAGGTTTTGGATCGGGTCGATCTGGAGATACCCCAGGGCAAGATTACGGCGATCATCGGGGTCAGCGGCGGGGGCAAGAGCGTCTCGCTCAAACACATGATCGGCCTGATGGCCCCGGATGCGGGACAGGTCTTTGTCGGCGATCAGGAGCTGGGAAGACTCTCCAGGAAGCAGTTGTTGGAGGTGCGGGAACGCTTCAGCATGTTGTTCCAGGGGAGTGCCCTGTTCGACTCCATGAGCGTTTTTGACAACGTCGCCTTTCCCCTGCGGGAAAAGACCCGTCATGGCGCCAAGTCTATCGCCAAAATGGTTCACAAGACCTTGTCCCAGGTCGGGTTGTCTGGCGTGGACGGCAAGTTTCCGGATGAGTTGAGCGGTGGCATGATGAAGCGGGTGGCACTGGCGCGCGCCCTGGTGACGCAACCGGAGGTCATCCTGCTGGACGAACCGACAGCTGGCCTGGATCCGATCATCGAAAACGCCATTCACCACCTGATCTGTGAAACATACATGCGAACACGGTACACCATGGTGATCATCAGCCACGCCATTCCACAGATTTTCAACTGGTGCCACCATGTACTGGTGCTTCACGAGGGCAAGATTCTGGAATCCGGCCCCGCGATCGTCGTCATGGCGTCGCAACATCCGGTCATCAAACAATTCATCAATGGGAGCCTGATCGGACCGATCAAGGTGATCTGAATCCCGGGGAAGGCAGTCGATGACAACACAATCCGTCAAATTGGAACTGGCAGTCGGCGTTTTTGTTCTGGTGGGCATCCTGGCCTTGGGGTGGCTCTCCATCAAGATGGCCCGCATGGAACTTGTCGGCGGAAATTTCATGACCATTCATGCCCATTTTACCTCCATTTCCGGGCTCAGGAGCGGAGCCGCCGTGGAGATTTCCGGCGTCGAGGTGGGGCGGGTCATAGCGATCGACCTGGACGCAAAGCAGTTCGATGCCCTGGTCACCATGAAAATCCGCCGTGATGTGCCGGTGCAGGAAGATGCCATCGCTTCCGTCCGCACCAAGGGCCTCATTGGCGACCGATATGTCAAGATCACCCCGGGTGCCTCGGATACCGTGCTGAAATCCGGCGATCGCCTGGTCCAAACCGAGCCCGCCATCGACTTTGAGGAACTGATCAGCCAGTTCATCCATGGCAGCGTGAAATAATGGCTTCCGTTCAGAGGTGACATCCATGTCCAGATACCGCTTTATCTCTCCTCTCACGTCGTTTTTGTTTTGTGCTTTCCTCTTTCTGCCCTGGACCGCACAGGCAGAGGCCACCGCGACCGTGGGCGCCATGGCGTCGTTGCAAAAAGCCATCGAACAGGTCATCGAGCTTCTCAAGGATCCACAATATGCCGCCCCCGAGAAACACGCGGCGCGGCGCGAGTCCCTCAAGAAGATTATTTACCACGAGTTCAATTTTCACCTTATGGCCCGTGGAGCCGTCGGTCCTCGTTGGCGGGAGTACACCCCGCAACAGCAGGAGCGCTTCAGTGAACTTTTCAGGAAGGTTCTTGAGGATACCTATCTGGCCAAGATTGAGGGGTATCAGGGGGAGAAGGTTGCTTTTATCAAGGAGGTCGCCGAGAGTCCAACCATGACTCGGGTGGAAAGCCATGTGCATGCCAAGGGTCAGGAGTATGCCATGCAGTATCGATTGACAAAGTCCATGGAAGGGCATTGGCAGGTTTTCGATGTCATCATCGAGGGGGTCAGCCTGGTCAACAATTACCGTTCCCAGTTTCAGGCGATCCTGGGCAAGGAGGGGCCTGCCGGTTTACTGTCCCAGATGGAGACCAAATTCGGTTCCAAGCCATGATCGATCATTTTGCCGATCGAATTTTGACCAGGGCGCACGCCACCTCGCCTCTGGTGGTGGGGATCGACCCTGATTTCGATCAGATGCCGATGGTTTTGCGCCCGGTCGATACCACGCCGGATTCGGTCCGTTCCGCCTTGACAACCTTCTGTCGGCTGGTTCTGGAGGCTTCCGCCGCGATGGTTTGCGGGGTCAAGTTTCAGTCCGCCTTTTTCGAGCAGTTTGGTACGGTTGGCCTGGGCGCCCTGGCTGAGGTGATGGCTCTGGCCCGGGCGATGCAGCTTCCCATCATCCTGGATGTCAAGCGGGGTGATATCGGTTCGACTTCGTTGGCTTATGCACGGGGTTATTTGACTGGTGGTGGTTCCCTGGGCGGGGGCCGGGTGGGAGGTTCCGATCTGGAAGCGGACTGCATTACGGTCAACCCTTTCATGGGGGAAGATGCGGTCGAGCCCTTCCTGCGGCTGGCTGCCGAAAATGGCAAGGGGGTGTTGTTTTTGGTCAAGACTTCCAATCCTGGTTCCGGCCTTTTCATGGGGGCGAAGACAAGCCGGACCGAAACGGTTTCAGACCGCATCGCCTGTCTCGTCAACGATTGGGCCGGGAAGAGCGTGGGCAAAAGTGGTTATGGGCTGGCCGGCGGTGTGGTGGGCGCGACCTTTCCCGAAGAGGCAGGTCGCCTGCGTGGATTGATGCCCCGAGCGATCATCCTGGTTCCCGGCGTGGGGTTTCAGGGCGGTGGCATCGAAACGCTCCGCGCCTTTTTTGATGCGGATAGAAGTGGTGCTTTGGTTCCCATGTCCCGCTCCCTGACCTACCCGGAACATGCCGGCACCACCCACGACACGTTTCAAAAGGCCGTTCATGAGGCGACCCAACGCTATGTGACCCTCTTTCGGGAGCGGTTGTGCGGTGTGCCGCCGGCGGTGGGATTCTGAAAGCATTGACTGGGAAATATGACACCGAGAGAGCTGTTTGGACGTCTTGCTTTGGGTGAGGACAGCCGACACCAGTTCAAGGTTGATGTCCGGAACGATATCTCCTTGGCGGCAGAGATGATGGCCTTTGCCAATTCGGGTGGGGGCGTTTTGATGATCGGCGTCGATGACCAAGGGGACGTTGTGGGTCTGACTCCAGAAAAGATCCGCCGCTTGAACCAGCTCATTGCCAATGCGGCATCGCAAGAGATCCGTCCGCCGCTGAATCCGGTGACGGAGAATATCCGACTCGATGCGGGTGTGGTGATGGTGGTGAACGTTGCTGACAGTATCGCCAAGCCCCACACCGATCTCCAAGGCGCGATCTGGGTCAGAAACGGCGCCGATAAGCGCCGCGTGACGGCCCGCGAAGAGATGCAGCGGCTTTTTCAATCATCATCCTTGGTCCATGCCGACGTGGTTCCCGTTGCTGGAACTTCGGAGGGTGATCTTGACACAAATTTGTTCCATGCTTATTGCCATAAACGCTACAAGGAAGAGGTGGATCGTCTGGATCTTCCATTGCCGAAACTCCTGGAAAACCTCAACCTGGCCCGGGAAAGTGCCCTCAATTTGGCCGGATTGCTCCTGTTTGGCCGGGATCCGCAACGCTGGCGTCCTCAGTTCATGATCAAGGGGATGACCTACCCCGGTCGGGAGATCGACCTGGATACCTACTGGCTCAACCGTGTTGATTTGATGTGCAGAAATGTTCCAATGCTCCGGGAACAGCTCAACCATGAAACGAGGTCCAGGGGGCTGGCTCCCTGGCTTTGTCCAGGGCAGCGCCCTGGTGGGGTTCGGGGCGAAGCCCTGACAAAGGCTTTCATTTCCAAGCTTTTCTTGAAAGAGTGCGGAATAGGCACGAAAAGTGAGCACTTCAAATCAAGTCGGTTGGTCCACTACATGGATTGTGAGGATCTGTTTGGGCCTTTTCCAGATCTGTTTCGCCGTGCTTTGGCTTTTGTCTTGCGCAATGTGCGTCATGTTCAGGGTGCCAGGGGATCAACTCGAAAGGGCGTCCTGAAATACCGCGTATCGTTTTGGAGGAGATTCTGGTCAACGCTCTTGTGCATCGGGATTATTTCATTTCAGCGCCCATCCGGATCTTTGTTTTTTCTGACCGGGTGGAGGTGATCAGCCCGGGACATTTGCCCAACCATTTGCGGATTGAACACATTCGGCACGGTGTCACCAATCTGCGCAATCCGGTTCTCGCATCCCATGCCAGTCACGTGTTGCCCTATCAGGGGATAGGCACCGGCATCATGCGCGCCTTGCGGGCGCATCCTGACATGCTTTTCACGGAAGACCGTGACAGAAACCAGTTTAAAGTCAGCATGGGACGTCCCTCTTTTCGGGAGTCGGCTCCGTTTTCGGGTGCTGCGGCGGGAGAATAAAAAAATTTTATCGAAATTATCTTTGAACAAATAAAATTTTGTCGTCATGGTGTCTTGACAGGGTGGGGGGCAAGGATGCACCATAGGCCGGCGAGTTTAGAAGATGGCGATTTTCTAATATTCAGCCGTTACACTGGATTACGAGAGATTTGAAAGTCATCCTGGCCACGCGGAACCGGAAAAAGGTAGAGGAGTTCCAGCGGGTGCTGGAAGGCGCTTCCGTTGAGTTGCTGGATCTTAGGCAGTACCCTCGGGCGCCGGAGGTGGTGGAGGATGGGGCGACGTTCACGGAGAACGCCGTCAAGAAGGCGCTTCAGATAGCACGGTTTACCGGCCTCTCCGCACTGGCGGATGATTCGGGGCTGGAGGTGGATGCCCTGGGAAAGCGACCGGGAGTCCACTCCGCCCGCTACGCGGGGCCGGATGCCACGGACCGGCAAAACCTTGAAAAATTGTTGTTGGAGTTGCGGGAATGCCCTGCATCGGTACGCACGGCCCGTTTCGTGTGCGTTTTGGCGCTGGCGGACCCTTTCGGTCGCACCCGTCTTTTTGAGGGGCGCGTGGAGGGTCGGATTGCGCTGGAGCCACAGGGAAGGAACGGATTCGGCTACGATCCGGTGTTTGTTCCAGAGGGTGAAGAGAGAACCTTTGCCTGCATGTTGCCGGAAGAGAAGGATGCTATGAGCCATCGGGGACGCGCCATCGCCTCTCTGGTTGTGGCGCTGCACGATCATAACGGGTCGGTATTGGCCTGATTCTTTTAGCTGAGGAGGAACATTCATGTCCAGATTGGTACCCCCCCATGGCGGAGGTCCATTGAAGCCGTTGCTTTTAGAGGGCAATGCCCTGGCCGAGGGCAAGCGCAAGGCGGAAACCCTCAAACAGGTGCGCATGACATCCCGCGAGACTTGTGACCTGATCATGCTTGGCATCGGCGCCTTCACTCCCCTGGAAGGGTTCATGGGGAAAACGGATTGGCAGTCAGTCTGCGATACCACCCGGATGGCCAACGGTCTCTTCTGGCCGATTCCCATCACCCTGTCGGTGAGTGAAGCTCAGGCCGATGACCTTGCCGTTGGCCAGGAGATTACCCTGGTGGACGACGAAACCAATGAAGTCATGGGCCTGATGCGCATCCAGGAGAAGTATGCCTATGACAAACAGCACGAGTGCCGGAGTGTGTTCCAGACCGATGACATGGAGCACCCGGGCGTGCAAAAGGTCATGAATCAGGGGGCGATCAATCTGGCCGGGCCGGTGCAAGTCCTCTCCGAAGGGGAGTTTCCTGCGAAATACCCCAGCATTTACAAAAGACCGGCTGAGACACGCGCCATCTTCGAGCAGAAAAAGTGGAGCCGGGTGGCTGCCTTCCAAACCCGCAATCCCATGCATCGTTCCCACGAATATCTGGCCAAGATTGCCATTGAAACCTTGGATGGCGTTCTGATCCACCAGATTCTGGGCAAGCTGAAAGCGGGTGATATCCCGGCTGAGGTCCGCGCCGAGGCTATCGATCTGCTCGTGGAGAAATATTTTGTTGCTGACACGGCCATCCAGGCAGGCTACCCTATGGAGATGCGTTACGCCGGTCCGAAAGAGGCTCTCCTGCACGCGGTCTTCCGGCAGAATTATGGGTGTTCGCACCTGATCGTGGGACGCGACCATGCCGGCGTTGGTGACTACTATGGCCCCTTCGATGCCCAATACATTTTCGATCAGGTGTCTGAAGAGGAGTTGCAGACCCGCCCCTTGAAGATCGATTGGACCTTCTACTGCTACAAGTGCCACGGCATGGCCTCCATGAAGACCTGCCCACATGGCAAGGACGACCGGCAGTTGCTCTCCGGAACCAAATTGCGCAAGATGCTTTCGGAGGGTGAGACTGTTCCCCCTGAGTTCAGCAGGCCTGAAGTACTCGAAGTTTTGCAGCGTTATTATGCCTCCCTGAATGAGGGTGACAAAGTGGAAGTCAAACTCCACCGGGCGGCAACTGGCTAAGGATCATTCATTCAAATCACAAACATCATTCGAGGAGGCGATGCAATGCCAAGTTTCGTAAAGATGGAGAAGTGCGACGGCTGCAAGGGGCAGGACAAGACAGCCTGTATGTACATCTGCCCGAACAACCTGATGAAGTTGGACAAGGGCCGGATGAAGGCCTTCAACCAAGAGCCCGAGCAGTGCTGGGAGTGCTACTCCTGCGTGAAGATCTGCCCCCAACAGGCCATCGAAGTGCGTGCCTACGCGGATATCGTCCCCATGGGTGGCGCTGTGATCCCGCTGCGTGCTTCCGATTCCATCATCTGGTCCATTCAGTTCCGCAACGGCAACACCAAGAAGTTCAAGTTCCCCATCCGGACCACGGCGGAAGGTTCCATCGACCCGTACAAAGGCAAGCCGGCTGCGGACATCTCCAAGCTGGACAAACCTGGGTTTTTCAACTTCACCGGACCCCTGCCGACCATCTGAGGTCCAATCGGTCAGGTGTCTAGGGAACGACCATAATAAGAGGAGTGAAGCAGGATGGGAACTTTCGGGAATCCGGATATCGTTGAAGTTGAAACAGACATTTTGATCATCGGTGGTGGTATGGGCGCCTGCGGCGCGGCCTACGAAGTCATGCGCTGGAAGCCGGATCATATCCGGGTTCGCCTTGTCGACAAGGCTGCCATGGAGCGCTCCGGCGCCGTGGCCATGGGTCTGTCGGCCATCAACACCTACCTTGGCGAGAACAATCCCGCCGACTACGTGAAGATGGTCTCCAACGACCTGATGGGTATTGTGCGCGATGACCTGATTTTCGATGTGGGTCGTCACGTGGACAACTCGGTGCATCTGTTTGAAGAGTGGGGCCTGCCCATTTGGAAACAGCCCGGTGATGAAGATAAAGCTTTGAAGGATGGCGGCAAGCCGGTTCGTTCCGGCAAATGGCAGATCATGATCAACGGCGAGTCCTACAAGACCATCGTCGCGGAAGCTGCCAAGAAGGTTCTGGGCATGGATAACATCCAGGAGCGCGTTTTCATCGTGAAATTGCTGCTGGACTCCAAGGTTGAGAACCGGGTGGCCGGCGCCGTCGGCTTCTCCAATCGCGAAGACAAGATCTACGTCTACAGCGCCAATGCCATCCTCCTGGTGGCCGGTGGCGCCGTGAACGTGTTCCGTCCCCGGTCGGTTGGCGAAGGTTTGGGCCGTACCTGGTATCCGGTGTGGAATGCCGGTTCGACCTACGCCATGGCTGCCCAGGCCGGCGCCGAGTTGACCATGATGGAAAACCGGTTCGTCCCCGCCCGCTTCAAGGACGGCTACGGTCCGGTCGGCGCATGGTTCCTGCTGTTCAAAGCCAGAGCCACCAACGGCAAGGGCGAGAACTATCTTGAGATCAACAAGGCCATGCTGGATGACTACCCCCCCTACGGGAAGTCGCATGTTCCGGCTACCTGCCTGCGCAACCATCTGATGATGAAAGAGCAGAAAGAGGGTCGCGGTCCCATCCTGATGCGGACGGATACCGCCCTCCAGGCCCTGGCCAAATCCTACGAGGAAGAGTTTGGTCCCAAGGAAGCCAAGAAGAAGATCAAGCACCTGGAAGCCGAAGCCTGGGAAGACTTCCTCGATATGTGTATCGGTCAGGCCGGGGTGTGGGCCGGTGAGAACATCGAACCGGAACTCAAACCCTCCGAGCTGATGCCCACCGAGCCGTACTTCCTCGGTTCCCACTCCGGCTGCTGCGGCATCTGGGTGAGCGGCCCCGAAGATCTCGCCCCCAAAGAGTGGTGCTGGGGCTACCGTTCCATGACCACGGTCAATGGTCTCTTCACCGCCGCTGACGGTGTGGGCGCCTCTGGCCACAAGTTCTCCTCCGGCTCCCATGCCGAAGGCCGTATCGCCATCAAAGGCGCTTTGAAGTGGGTTCTCGACCACAAGGATTACAAGCCCTCCTTGAGCCGGTCGCCCAAGGATCTGGCCGAAGAGATCTACGCTCCGGTCCGGACCTATCTGACCCACAAGGATTATACCACCGCTGTGGATATCAATCCCAACTACATCACCCCCAAGATGCTTCAGTTCCGCCTGCAGAAAATCATGGACGAGTACGTGGCCGGCGTCAGCACCGGTTATGTGACCAACGAAGCCATGATGAACATCGCTGTGTCCAAGATTCAGGAGTTGAAGAAGGACTCCGAAAAGATGATGGCCCGCGACCTGCACGAATTGATGCGCGCCTGGGAAAACTATCACCGTATCTACGCCGGCGAAGCCCATCTGCGCCACATGCTGTTCCGCAAAGAGACCCGCTACCCCGGCTTCTACTACAACATGGACTACAACTTCGTCGACGAAAAGAACTGGAAGTGCTTCGTCAACTCGAAGATCGATGTCAAGACGGGTGAGTGGACGGCCTTCAAGAGGGAGCACAAGGATCTCGTTCCCAAGTGAGGACAGGTCGATTATGGTCGGGATGGCGGTGTGCGCCATCCCGACTGCACTTTGGTCCGTATGCGATGGGAAGGGCTCTCTTTGCTCTTGCCCGTATGTGAGTCATGGGCGCCGTTTTGGCGCCTTTTTTTTTGTGAATAGAGGATTGTCACATGACAGACGAGAGCAGCAAACCCATAGACCAGCAGGAGTGGGAGCGGGTTCTGGCCCTGGATGAAGAGATGCGCGACATGCCCCGGGAGACGCGCAACGTCTTGCAACCGGTCAAATTGTCGGGGAAAGACAATATGCGTTTTCGTTGTCATCCCGGGATTTCCTGTTTCAACGCCTGTTGCCAGAATGTCGAAATTGTTCTGACGCCCTATGATCTGTACCGGCTCCGGCACCGCATGAACATGTCCGCCGAGGATTTTTTGCACACTTTTGCCATACCCACCACGTTGGCCAAAGGGCAGCTGCCCGTTGCGCTGATCCGGATGGATGCGGAAACAGGACGTTGTCCATTCAATCGTCCCGAGGGGTGCTCGGTCTACAGTGATCGTCCGGTAACCTGCCGCTACTATCCGATCGGCATGGCCTTGATGCGCCGCCAGGAGAGCCAGATTGGCGAGGATTTTTATTTTCTGATCAAGGAGGATTTTTGCCAGGGACACAAGGAGGCGAAGGATTGGACAGTTCAGGCCTGGCGGGAGGATCAGGGGAGTGATGGATATGACAAGGAGAATCGCAGTTGGATGGAGTTGATCATCAAGCGCCGCTCTGCGGGGGATATGATCCAGACTTCGTTGTCGGTCTCGGAAATGTTTTATATGGCCAGCACGAACCCGGAGGCCATGCGGCGGTTTTTGTTCGATTCAAGCTTCCTGCAACGTTATCAAGTAGATGCGGCGACAGAGGAGAAAATTCGTCATGACGATCTGGCCTTGACGGATTTTGCCCTCAATTGGATGAAGAGCGTTTTGTTCGGCGACTCCTTTGTACCAGTGCGGCCCGAAGTTTTTGAGGATCTCAAACAGAGGCGTTCCCAGGCGAGGGGGGCGCAACCTGCTCCCAAAGAGGAGCCGTAAGCCGTGATCGTCCGTCCTGGTGGATTGCTTGTTCGGGCGGGGCGTTTGTTGCTTATGCGCTATACCTATGGGGGCGATTCCCGGTATAACATTCCGGGTGGAAAACCAGATCCGGGAGAGGATTTGCGTCAATGCCTGATCCGCGAGTTGACCGAAGAGCTGAATCTGCATGTCAAACCCGGCAAGCTGGTTTTTCTGGTGGAGAGTATCGGGGGGGAGCGTGAGGTACTACACCCCCTATTTCATCTGGAGGTGTCGGGCTCAGCTGATCCCCTTTTGAATCAAGATCAGACCTCAGCCCTGGAGGTGTTGTGGTTGGATGCGGTCCAGGTTCGCCAGCTCACCTTGTATCCGCATATTCCAGATGCACTGGCCCGGTGGTTGGAAGGGATAAGCCCGGACACTCCCTATCTCGGGCGTGTGGATCAACCTTGGGCAACATGAGAGGTATCTGTTTCTGATTGGGCGCCGAGAGGTTGAAGATTATATTTAATAATTCACGTTGACACCGACGACACAGGCGTTATGATCGGGCAAGATTGCGCCTTGGTTGGCATAGTTATTTTTTATCTTAAGCGGGTGGTAAGGGGGGTGCAGGGTCTGTCGTTTCGGGGACTCTGTGGTGGTCGGACGAGAGGTTGAAATAGGTAGGAGACTACGATGGCTGTCATCAGGAATCTGTTGGCTCTTCTGGGCTTCCTCGGTTTGCTCGCCGGGGGCGTGGGCTATGTTGTGGTGGCCCCGGTCATGGGAAAGTTTGACCCGGAGTTCATGGGGGTCTACAGCCAGTTTGCTCAAAAGCTTCTGGAAACCGGAGACCCGGGTTCGACCATGGTCTATTCCGTTCCGGTCAAAGAGGGTATTTCGGTCGAAGATGTCAAGGAGTCTTTGAAGAGCCTTGCGGCAGAGCGGAATTTTCTGTTTGTCGGCGAGTCCCCGTTTTACAAACAGGTCGAGGCTACAACCGGAAAGCCTTACCGCCATGTCTCCTTCATGTCGTTCTGCGATGTTAAAGTCGGCAGGGTGATGGCGGACTACAATGATGTTTATACGGCCTTCATGCCTTGCCGTGTTTCGGTCGTCGAGGACAAGGCCAAGCCGGGGAAGTACTGGTTGCATACCATGAGTCTTGATATGATGATTCACGGGGGCAAAGAGTTGCCACCTGAACTCAAGAGGGATGCGCAGCGAATCTGGAAGACCATCCAGGAGATCATGAACGGGGCGGCCACAGGCCAGTTCTGATGGAGGGTGCTCGGTTCTTGTCGATCAGCCCAGGGAGGCGGGCGTTTATCGTCACTAATGACCGGAGGGAGAGATGCAGCTCATGAGAAAACGCATGCTGGTCCTGGCCGCAGTTGTGGTCGGGGGGTTGTGGGGTGGGGCAGCCGTGGCCGGTCCTACATCGGGGATGTTGAGCAACACTTGCGATGGGTGTCATGGTCCCGGAGGCGTGTCGCCTGGGCCATACATGCCGTCGATTGCCGGGATGCCCTACAATTTTTTGAAGCAAATGATGACCGAATTTATGAAGGATGAACGGCCTTCGACCATCATGAGTCGAATCGCCAAAGGATATAGCGATGGCGAGATCGATGAGATTGCCAAGCATTTTGCCGGCCTGAAGTGGGGCGTTAATAACGGAGCTTCCGTCAAGGGAAAGAGCGTCGATCCAGACAAGGCGGAGAAGGGTAAATCTCTGGCCCGGGAGTGCGAAAAGTGTCATGAAGACGGTGGCAAAAAGCAGGATGAAGATACGCCCAGGATGGCCGGGCAGTGGTTGGACTATCTCCAGCTCAAGCTTGGAGAGTACAAGAACGACGAAAAGTATCCTCAGCCCAAGAAGATGAAGACCCAGATTGACAAACTGTCCGTTGAGGATTTGGAAGCGGTCGCACATTACTTCGCCGGCCAGAAATAAAGGGCAAGAGGAGAGAAATACCATGTATGATCTGACCCGTCGTCATTTTGTCAAACTGACTGGTGGTCTTGCTGCCGCAGGTTTGGCGTCTTCGTTCGTGGCTAACCCTGCCCGCGCCGCCGAGGGGAAAAAGCGCGTTGTGGTTGTCGGTGGTGGGTATGGTGGAGTCATCGCCGCCAAGTATTTGCGGAAGGTGGATCCCAATATCGTCGTAACCTTGATTGAAAAAGAGAAGCTGTATTACTCTTGCCCTCTAAGCAACCCGATCATTGTTGGTTTGCGTGATCTGAAAGTGCAAAGATGGGGCTACGACAACCTTGCCAAGCATGGAATCAACTTCATCCAGGATGAAGTGCTGGAGATCGATGTTGCCAAGAGGACGGTCTCCACCGCCAAGAATGCTTCGTTCTCTTACGACAAACTGGTTGTCGCTCCTGGAGTGGAATTCAAGTGGGATGCCATTGAGGGGTACAGCGAGAAAGTCAGCGAAAAAATCCCGCACGGGTGGAAGGCCGGCCCGCAGACCTTGTTGTTGCAGGAGCAGCTCAGCGCCATGAAGGATGGCGATCCCTACATCATCGTGGCGCCACCCAATCCGTACCGCTGTCCCCCCGGTCCCTATGAGAGGGCTGGTCTGGTGGCGTGGTACCTGAAGAAAAACAAACCCAGATCCAAGGTGATCATTCTGGACCCCAAGGATAAATTTGCCAAACAGGGGCTTTTCATCAATGGCTGGAAGGAGCTCGGCTTCAATATCGAGTGGGTCTCCGGCAATGATGGGGGCAAAGTGACCCGTGTCGATGCCAACAACATGTCGGTCCATACGGAGATGCAGGAGTACAAGAGTTCGGCGATCAACCTGATTCCGCCGCAAAAGGCCGGCAAGATTGCCCAGATATCCGGTTTGGCTGACAAGACGGGTTGGTGCCCCGTCAACCAGAAGACCTTCGAATCCACGATCCACAAGGATGTTTACGTGATCGGCGATGCCTGCACGGTGACGGGAGAGATCCCCAAATCGGGGTTTGCCGCCAACAGCGAGGCTAAAATTGCTGCGGCAGCCATCCATGCTTCCTTCAATGGCCAGGGCGAGCCGGATCCGTCTTATGTCAACACCTGCTACAGCCTGCTTTCCCCGGATTATGGTATCTCCGTGGCTGCGGTCTGGGCCTACCGCAATAACGCCATCACCAAGGTTTCCGGCGGCGTTTCACCGGAGAAGGCTTCTGCCGTTTTCCGTAAGCAGGAAGCCATGTATGCCGAAAGCTGGTACCAGAGCATCATGGCCGAAATGTTCTCCTGATCCCTGAGTGAATTGTGCAAAAGAAGCGGGGCGCCCCCCCGCTTCTTTTTTGCGTGGGAATGACCGTGCGGGTTTTCTTGACAGGCCTCGAACGATTGCTCGTGGGGGAGAGGAATTCGGTGGGGCATGTGGATGGTTCTCCTTGACGCTGGGGTGTCTGGTCGTTTATGCAGAGGGGTGGAGTGACATCTGAATGGGATTGGGATATAAAAGGCCACGTTGCGGGTTGTGGTGTTTGCCAGAGAGGATGACATGCAGAATATAGAGCTGAATGATATGAACCGTCGGGACTTTATCCTTACGGCTGGTGCAGCGGGTCTCTGTGTGGTGGCCATGACATCTTTACCGCGTTGGGCAGGTGCGGCGGATATTCAGGCCATGATTGCCGAACATGTCGGGCCCGGCACCCCGGTCATGGAAAAAGTTGAGATCAATCCGCCTGAAAAGGCTGAAACTGGTGCTCTGGTGCGTCTTCCCGTCAAGGTGGAGCACCCCATGGAGTCGGGCAACTATGTCGAATCCGTGAGTGTCTTCGTCGAGGAGAACCCCCGGCCCTTTGTCGGGAAGTTTGAGTTTTTCCCGGAGAGCGGGGTTGTGGACATGGAGATTCGCATCAAAATGGCCAAGAGTTCCAAAGTCCATGTGATCGCCAGAACCAACTCAGGTAAGTTGTACGGCGTCGTCAAGAAGGTGGATGTTGCAGAAGGTGGTTGTGCGGGCTGAGCGGTGGGTCTGATCACCCTTCCCCATTGAACCTGGAGAGATGAATATGTCAGATATCGGAGGACCACGCATCGCCGAGGTCAAGGGTCCGGTGGCGCCCGGAACCATCGTTGAGATCAAGGCGGCCATTCGGCACCCCATGGAGAGCGGCCTGCGCAAAAACAAGGATACCGGTGAGCTTGTTCCGGCGCACTTTATCGAAAAGATCGAAGCCGTGTACCTGGATAAGCCGGTCCTTAAGGCCACCTGGACCGGGAGCATGTCGCAGAATCCCTTTTTCCGCTTCAATCTGAAAGCCACCAAGAGCGGCAAGCTGAAAGTCACCTGGACCGATAACAAGGGCAGCAGTTGGAGTCAGGAGACCGAAATCAAGGTACAGTAGTTGCATTCAAAGATTCAGTCCAAAACCGCCCGGTGGCGTCCGGGCGGTTTTTTTGTTCATACCCGGCGGTTGCCCGGAGATCCCTCGGGCAAGGCCATCACCCATGTGAAGGAGGAGCGGTGTTAGACTGGTTCGAGCGAAGAATGCGCCTTGGCAGTGGTTTGATCGACATCCTCTTTTATGATTTGGTTGCCTTGAGCGATATGGAGTTGCTCCAGGTCGCCGAGGCCAAGGAGGGAGAAATTCTTGTCGTAACACCGGGTTTTGGTGTGGGGGAGATCCGTGTTTATGCCACCGTCGATGCCTTTCTGGAGGCTTGTGGTGGCCAAGTCGGTGTGGATACATTGGTCATCGCCGGAGTGGGCAGCAGTGCTGCGGGCACGGCGGCGCTGGCCAAGAATGTGGCCAACGTATTGGAACGACCGGTGGCAGGAATTGTCTCCAGTCTGGGTTGGCGTGATATCTTCTCTCATGGTATCAAAGGCTTGACGGCTGATAACCTGACGGAGCGCCTGGGATCCACGCTGCAATTTTGGGCCGGACTCGTGCGTGAAGTCACCAACGATGTTTTTTGGGGGCAGATGGTTCGCTTCCGGCTCAAGGGGAGCTATGTCGAAGGCATTCCGGAGTCGGAAATTTTGCTCGATATTCTGCGCCGCAACCAAAAAAACATGCGCACCCTGGTGGGACACAGCAAGGGCAGTCTCAGTATTGCCAACGCCCTGTTTGGACTGCGGGATCAAAGTGCCATCGAAAATCCGCGCATCAACGTGGTGACCTTTGGCTGCGGTGTGAACGTGCCCAATTCCTATCAAAACTTGTTCCAATACATTGGCACCTGGGACATGTTGGGTATCACCAACACCACGGCCAAGGGTGAGTTGTGGCGGGGGCTCAACTGGGTGTGGTTCAAGGGACACGACACCAATAGTCTCAATCAGTTTCATCTGCCAGTGGTGGATATTCTCAAGGAGTTGAAGCCGCGTTTGCTCGAAGATGCGTGATGCTTTGGAGCCAGACCCCTGGACCCCAATGCGTTGCCGGGTTCTGAATAGCTGCCTTTTGTTTTTCATGCGTATGGGCTGGTTTTTCTGCGGAGAGGGTGCGGTGACATCGATCCCAGGGTGGAGACCGACTGTTTTGGCGATGTTTGCCACATTGTCGATGATCAGCGTCGCGGTGGCTGAAGAGCCGGTAGTGATGTGGCAGTATCCCCAAAGCCTGCATTGGGATCCCTGGGCCACGGACGCGCATGTGGTGACCATTCCGGGGAACAAGCCATCCAAGGGTCTCGGGGGATTGGGTCTGCCGACCCCTCTCGATCCCGCCGACGTGGAGCAGCTTAAAAAATTTCGCCAGCAAGCCGAGGGTGGGGACGCCGATGGCCAGTATGGCGTGGGATACATGTACTCCCGTGGGCTCGGTGTCAAGCAAGACGACGAAGAAGCCCTGAAATGGTTTCGATTGGCGGCCAAACAGGGGCATATGCGGGCTCACAGCGCCATGGGCTTTATGTATGCTCAGGGCCGTGGTGTGGAGAGGGATGATCGCCAGGCGGTTCGTTGGTACCGGGCGGCTGCCGAACGTGGCGAGGCCGAGGGCCAAATTGGTTTGGGCGGCATGTATTTCAATGGGCGAGGTGTGCCGCGTGACCCGAATCAGGCAGCGGAGTGGTTTCGCAAGGCTGCTGAACAGGGATCCAACCATGGGGCGACCAATCTTGGTCTGCTCTATCTGTGGGGCAAAGGCGTGCCAAGGAGCGCTGCCAACGCAGCCAAATGGTTTCAACAGGCTGCCGACATGGGGGATGAAAACGCACAACGGCATCTCGCGGCTCTTTATGCCGCCGGGAAGGGTGTCAGACGCGACGCCAGGGCGGCCCAGTACTGGAGCCAGAAAGCCTCTGCCCAGGCCCGGGAGCGCGAAAAGAGAGAACCTCCCAAAGAGACGCCTGATCAATATTGGGTGTTTGCCGGGGATGCCGTGATTTTGCCACCGGCAGAACATGCCGCACAGAGAATGCAGATTTTGCCTGTGGGTTCTGCCCCCCCTTCGCCGGGTTTCCGGGTGAAAGGGGAGGGGGACGGGGCTCCCAGGGCAGGTGACCATGTAGAGCTTCCCAGGCTGATGACCCGTTTGCAGCGGATGGCTGAGGCGGGAAACCTGGCGGCCCAGGTCAGCCTTGCCCAACGCCATGCCGATGGCACGGGTACGCCACGCAATGATCTGGAGGCGGCACGTTGGTTCCAAATGGCGGCGGTTCAGGGGGATTCCCATGCCCAACTGACTATGGGTATGCTTTATGCCCAGGGGCGGGGAGTGGATCGCAACGATCAGGAGGCTGTCAACTGGTTTCGCAAGGCGGCGGTGCAAGGGATGCCGGAGGCGCAATATTGGCTCGGTTCCAGTTACGCCCGAGGTCGTGGGGTGGCGCCGGATCTCATGGAGGCAGTGCGCTGGTTTCGGCATGCCGCCGAGCAGAGATATCCCGAAGCTGAATTCGCCCTGGGATGGTTGTACAGTCAGGGCCGAGGAGTCGAAAGCAATCCGGCGGAGGCTTTCGCCTGGTTCACTCTGGCTGCCGGGCATGGTCATCCCAAGGCGGCTGAGGCCAGGGATCAACTGGCTGGCACATTGAGTTCAGCCCAGTTGGCCGCTGCGCAACTTCGGATTCAGGAACAAAAGGGGGACGCCGCACTCTCTCCAACCGCCGTGGCTGCCGTACCGAATGTTGGTCATGGCACATCGGTCACTCCGACGCAGCGCTCTCCGATAAAGTCTGGACGCCATGCCGTCAAGGCCCATGCGGAAAGCGCAAGACGTCTCGGCGATCCATCGGTTCCGCCCAAGGGTAAGGCCACCGCCGTTACCGGCAAGGCTCCCCCCCATGGTGTGACGCCAGAAGAGTCGCCCCCCCTTGTTACCGGCAAGGCTCCCCCCCATGGTGTGACGCCAGCGGAGTCGGCCCCCGCAGTTGCCGCCCAATCCTCGTCCCAAGATGGGATGCCACAGAAAACGACCCCTGCCGTCGAGAACACAACCCCACCACATGCGGATGCTCCGAAACACGCGGCGTCTGGGGTTTCTGAAGCTGTTTCCTCAACCCCCGCAGCGGCAAAAACGCCTCAATCGACCACGACCGGCCAGGCTCCTTCGGTTGCTGTTCCATCGCAATCAGCAGGCACAGGCCATGCGACCAGTAAACGCGATCCAGTGCCGTTTGTTCCCAAAGATGCTGTGCTGACGACACCCAAGAGGACTGGGTCAAGTGCTCCTGCTCCGCATGGAGGCGACCACCAGGGATCTCCGAAAACAGGTACCCCTGGTGGTCAACAGGGTTCACCGGAAAAGGGCCGTTAACCGGTCACGCTCCCCCCTTCTGCAAAATTTCTCCGGAAAACACCCGCATCAGGGCAAAAGCCCTGTTGGCGGTTTTGTTGTGGCAAGAGGCTACCTCTTTGAGGGGGTGTTCGTTGCGTACACCATGGGTTGCACTTTTGGTTACAATGTTGTGACATTATTGTTGCACAATGAGCATGCTCAGAGTAGAATCCGTCTCCGCGAAACGGGCGGGGGGGGGCAATTCTGGAAGAGGAGCGTGCCATGGGTGCGGAAGTGGACCACGACGCTGACCAGTTTGAATTTGTGGATGAGGAGGGGGGTGGCCAATCGGCATGGATGGGTGGTGGTGGTGTGGCCTTGCCTGCGCGGGGCAGGCCATGGAAGGTCGTTTCGGTTGACGATGAGGAGCATGTCAACACACTGACCGAATTTGTTCTCAGAGGGTTTGTTTTTGAGAATCGCGAGCTTGAGATCATCATCGGACACTCTGGCCAGGAGGCGCGGCGTCTGCTTGCCGAACATCCCGATACGGCAGTCTTGTTGATGGACGTGGTCATGGAGAGCGATTCAGCCGGACTTGATACAGTTCGTTATATTCGTGACACATTAAAGAATTCTTTTGTACGCATCATTCTTCGCACCGGGCAGCCCGGTTTGGCGCCGGAACCGGATGTCATCGCCAACTATGATATCAACGACTACAAGGACAAGGTGACGCTCAGCCGGCAGGGGCTTGTCACCTCCATCACCGCAGCGCTGCGTGCCTACAGGGATTTGCGGACTCTGGAGAGCACCCGCAGAGGTTTGAAGAGAATCATTGACGCGACAGGGGATCTGTTTGAGCCGCAATCATTGCGCTGTTTGGCTTCCGGCATTTTGACTCAGTTGTCCGCACTGGTCGGGTTGGGCGGACCCCATGGCGTCGGCCAGATATCCAGTTTCGCTTTTTCCAAAAAACGGGGAAATCATGTTATTTTTGCCGGCTCGGGCCGCTATGAAGATGCCGCAGGTCAAAACATGGCGTCCATTTTGCCCGACAAGGTGCTCAAGCGGATTGAAGTGGGTATACAAACAAAGAAAAGCATGTTTTTTGACGATGCCTATCTCGGGTGTTTCCATTCCAAAGTGGGGCAGGACAGCTTTGTGTATGTTGAAAATGGCCGACCCTTCGTGGAGATGGAGAGGGATCTGCTGGAGGTTTTTTCAACCAACGCTTCATTGGCCATCGACAATGTTTTTTTGAACCGGGAGTTGTTGAATACCCAGAAAGATGTGACATTCACGCTGGGCGAAGTCATTGAAGTCCGCTCGCACGAGGCGGGTCAACATGTCCGGCGCGTGGCGGAAATTTCCCGTCTGCTGGGTACCAAATGCGGCCTGGCGGAGAGCCAGGTCGATATGCTGGCCATGGCCTCGCCCCTCCACGATCTTGGCAAGATCGCCATCCCCGACGCCATCCTGAACAAACCTGGTCGGTATGATGAACAGGAGAGGTTGATCATGGAACAGCACACCGAGATCGGTTACCGGCTGCTCAAGGGATCCAATCGTTCCATTCTTCAGGCCGGGAGCATCATCGCCCACGAACATCACGAAAGATGGGACGGAACCGGGTATCCACGGAAACTTCTGGCCGGAGAGATCCATGTTTTCGGACGCATCACGGCCATTGCCGATGTCTTTGATGCCCTGTCTCACAAACGTTGCTACAAGGAAGCATGGCCCCTGGAGCAGATTTTGGAGCTGCTCGCCCTGGAACGTGGCCGCCAGTTTGATCCCGATCTGATTGATGTCTTTATGAAAAATTCGCAGGAGGCCGTGGAGATACAGGGAGCTTTTACAGACTCTAACCCCTGATGAGGCAGTCGGCGGGGCGAATCCACCCTGTCGACCATGCCGCGAGAGAACTCTGGGCGCAACGGTGGGGGGGCTGCACTGCGCATGATAAGTTAATTTTATTTACAATAAAAATTAATTTTCTTTCTTTGAGCATCCATATTCGGATATTTAATCTCCACGAGTTTATGAACTTTCACTTGAGTATCGTAGAGAACTTTAAAATTTTGTCTTGTTATGTTTTGTGACAACCTGCGTGACAAGGTGCATTGCCTTGTGACAATGAGAGCGTATCTGTCATAAACGTGATGGAGTCAGATTCAATATGTTTCACAAATTTTATTCTTCATCTGTCAAGCCTGTACCAGGAAGGGGCCCGATCCATGTATAAGGGACTCGGGATGTTGCGCCCGTTATTGTGGTGCAGCGCGTTCTTGGTCAGCATAGGGGTGTGGTCAGGGAGTGTGCAGGCTGCGGCAGGGTTTGACCCAGCCCAGAATAGCGATCATCAAGCGCGTTATGAGCGATATATATTTGGTCCAACAGCGGAGACGATCGATTTCGGCATCCAGCCCCTTTGGATGCCGGTTGGAGTCATCCTGGAAACCATGCGCCGGGACTCTCTGTTGCGGGAAGATTTGCGGCGTGCTGGCCGGTCGGTTCGCTTTCACCCTTTTTTCAAAGGGTCGGATATCAACCGATTTTTGCATGCGGGAAAACTGGTTGGCGGCGTGGGAGGAGACCTGCCTGGCATCCATGCCTGTAACTCGATGTTCAAGTTTTTTGAGGCTTGACATATGACGGGGACGCAAAAAGCGG
>JADGBZ010000006.1 GCA_015231175.1 Magnetococcales bacterium
AGTGCGGAATAGTCACGAAAAGTGAACACTTCAAATCATGTCGGTTGAGCCACTATCCATCAATCGCTCAAATGGCCATGAACAAACCTCAGGGAAGGTGTTTTCGGAATACCCTGTCTCGGCAGCAGCAACACGGCAGGCGCGACGATAAGCCGAACCCACAGCGTTGGCAAGATGTGATTTGAGACTCGGGTTGTCAGCGAGATGGTCTGTGATGTCATCGCGCGTGTTGGCAATGGAGAGCCGCCATGACTGCCCACGGTGCGTCGGCTGAAACTGCCACTTGAGTAGGTGGAGCAGCAAAATGGCAAGACGGTGGACGAGTTCCCGTTTTTCCTCCCGTCCCATGCTTTCGATCTCCCCAGCTATGTTGTCGATGTCCACCAACGCCAGCTTGCCGGCCCGCAGCAAGGCCGCTTGTTCGTTGGCCCAAGCGTAGAAATCATGTTCGTAGAGCACAAGGCTCTTCTTTGCGTCGTCAATCATGGGGGGCATAGGCCCTGCTCTCCACCTGATAGATCGGATGCTTGGGGTCATCCAGGCGAATGGCGGTGAGACCCTTTCCGTAGACACACCCGGAATCCAGGCCAAACGAGTGCGGACGGATGGTCAACCCGGCGGAAGCCCAGTGCCCGTAGACGACCTTGTCGCCGGGTTCCCATGGACGTACATCGTACCAGGCTTGAAAGGGAGAGTTTGCATTCGGGGGTAAAAAAGGGTTGTCACCGCGCCCCATCTCCGTGCCCGGCCAAAGAAAACGGCCATCGGTGGTGCAGCGTCGCAGACGGGTGAAGACCGTCAACTCCAACCAGTACCGATCCATGGCAAACATGGCTTCGGTTTCAAAGGTGGGAAATGAGCGGTTCTCATTGTGATGGAAAAATTCGACACGGGCCGGGGTGTCGGTCAATACCGAACTCACCTCCTCGGCACGGCGAAGAGATGAGGCCAGACTCCACAGCGGCGAAAGTCCGGCATGCACCAGGGCACACCCCAGCTCCCGGTCCCAGTGAAACAAGGGAAGATGGAACAACCAATCCAGAATCTGGTCGGCTTCCGGCGCCTGCGTGAGGTAAGCCATGTGTTCACGAAAATAGGGAGAACCCCCGCGGCACATGCCCAGGATGGCCCGGAATTCGTGGTTGCCCATCACCACCGTGGCCCGCTTGCCCATTGACCGTACCATCCGCAGCACCCCCAGCGAGTCGGGACCGCGGTTGATCAGATCCCCCACAAACCACAACTGGTCCTGTTGCCAATCGAAGCGAATCCGCCTGAGGAGCGACTCCAACTCCGCGATGCAACCGTGCACATCGCCGATTGCATAAACCGCCATGCCTCAGCCCCCCGTTGCAGAACACCCCTCTTGCCAACGGCAATAGGGATGTACGATCAGATTGGAATTGAAATAGCGTGGGTCACCCGACACCTCCTCCCCAATCCAGGCAGGAGGGACAACGATCTGATCCTCTGCCGTCAACTCGACCTCGGCCAGAATCAAGCCTCGATTTTCCCCGGCAAACTCATCCACCTCCCACAGCAAATCCCCCACCGCAATGCGATAACGAAGCTTCTCGATCAACGGGCGGACACATAAATGGTCCAACATGAAGCGGGCATCCTCCAGGGGAATGGCATAATCAAACTCGGCGCGGGTAAAATTCCGGGTCGGTCCCTTGACGGTCAGGGTCGCAGCTCCGCCGGCAATCCGGACCCGCACCACCCGTTCCCGGTCAGCCGACAAAAAACCCTGCCGATAGGAGACTCCCACCCCCAGGGAACGCCAAGCGTCTCCCCGCACCAAAAATTTGCGCTCAATCTCCCGACCCATCGGTCACACGCCCAGTAGAGAGGATCGGCATGGCGGTCAAATGCCCGGTAGAAAGGATCGGCATGGCGGTCAAATGCCCAGTTCACGCTTGAAAATGGCCTTGTGAATGTCACCCAGGCTGACAATACCAGCCAGTGTGCCATCACTCTCCACCACGGGCATGCGACGAAAATTGTGCAACGCCATCTGGGATGCCGCCTTCATCACGGGATCATCAGGCGAGACAAAAAAGAACCTCTTGGTCATAAGACTGGAGACATCTTTCTGTAGAACAGCGGAATAGCTCTGCTCCATGCCAACAAAATCCCTGGCGCCGATAGGATCCTCCAGAAAGTCATGATAGCTCGGCAGCAGGCTGTTCAAGATATCCTTTTCCGAAATCATGCCGATAAGCTTCATCTGGTCATCAACAACCGGCAATCCGCTGATCTTGTTTGTGCAGATGATGGCCGCAACGGAACGCACCGAATCCGTGGCCTTGACCGTGCGCACGGCCTTCACAATGACTTCACGAACCAACATGGCCTTACCTCCCTCCGCGTGATGGAATATCAGTCACTCTCGTGCGGATACCGCTTTTTCCGGGTCCGGGATATCCAAAAATGGGTTTAGTGACTCAAAATTCAGTTTATAACAGAATCCCCGCCCCATTTCCAGGACAGAAAATCTCAAGGATGCATCATGACAGATTTCATCCGAAACCGGGAGGTAAATTGACACCCGGTCCGCCACATCAATCCCCATCCGGTCCCACGGCTGAGTGGATCGAGGCGAGGGAAAGTTCCATGACCAGGGCATCCTCGGTGGGGGCAGGGCAAGGAAGGCATCCGGATGCGGAGGCTGGCCGGCAGGATGAATAATAATGCCGCCGCCGGTGCAAGAGCCTGAAACCCAAAGAGTCATACAGCCGCCGGGCCGGCAGATTGGACGCCCGCACATCCAGAAGCAACACCCTGCCTTGCTGCCGAACAGCATGCCGGATCCCCTCCAGCAGGAGATATCGACCCCACCCCTGGCGTTGGTGCGACCGCGTGACACCGATGGTCATCAGGTGCCACTCGTCCAGAATGGGGCGCAGGAGCATGTACCCAATCCGCTCGTTCTCTTCGGAGAGCAAAACCCGACAGAACGAGCCATGGCGCAGCTCATCGGCCAGCATGGTCACGTTCCAGGGGAATGGCGACAGCTCGGCTTCACAAGCCGCCACGCTCTCCAGATCGGATGGGTCCATCGGACGGGAGCCGATCATGGAGTCTGTGGAGGCGACATGACTGCTTTTTCCGCGTCGGACCGGCGCAGATAGAGAGGTTCCAGGGTCAGGGGGTCGTCGGAGCCCGTCCGGAGAAAGCGCTGCCAACCCAATTGACCCAGGACCACCGGTTCGCGTTGTCCGTCCTTCACCTCCTCCACCCCTTCCGGAATAGAGGCGATTTCGGCAGCCAGGGCAGCGGGCAACCAACGCCTGGGGGGCCATAGCGGTCGGCCATCCGGATGATAAAGTGCCGCGAAAATCTCCCCGCGCCGGGCATCCATAGTCACCAACAAGGGGCGGCTCGGAGAGAGAGGGGGAAATGTGGAAAGAGCAGTTGCCGCCAACCAATCCAGGGTGGATATGCCGAGCAGAGGTTTATGGCAGGCCATGGCCAAACCTTTGGCAAAACCAAGGGCAATGCGCAAACCCGTAAACGCGCCGGGACCAACCGTCACCACGATCAGGTCAAGAGATGCCGGCCTCCAGGCGGCAGCGGCGAGCAGAGCCTCGACGGCCTGGGGCAGGAGGAGCATGTGCCCCTCCACTCCCTGAAAACGTCGCTGGCCCACCAGCCGCCCCTCGGCCAACAACGCGGCACACCCTTCCCGATCCGAGGTGTCCATGGCCAGAATATTCATGCAAAAAACTCCCGAACGTCGGCAAGTCGGCGAATGATCGGCATGGAGGGGAGGCTTTCCAGAAAGCGCCGACCGTAGCTGCGCCGGGTCAAACGCATATCCAGCACCACCATGACCCCCCGATCATCGGTGCGCCGCAACAGACGCCCCAACCCCTGCTTCAAGGTCAGGATCGCACGCGGCAGCGACAGATCGGCAAAAGGGTTGCCCCCCTGGCCGGAGAGATGCCGACCCCGCGCCACCTGCAAAGGGTCCGCCGGCGAAGCGAAAGGAAGCCGGTCGATGATGACCATGGAGAGGGCTTCGCCGGGAACATCGACCCCTTCCCAAAAACTCGCCATACCCAGGAGCACCGAAGAGGGTTCATCCTGAAAGGCCTTCAAAAGGGCCTGTTTGGAGGTCGACCCCTGCACGAGAAGGGTATAGGGTATACGCCCTTTCAAACCGGCATGCACCCTCTCCAGCATGCGGCGGCTGGTAAAAAGGCACAAGGCGCGTCCAGTCGATGCCTCCAGCAAGGCAAGGGTCTCCTGGACAGCCCGTTGGGGAAAATCCGGCGCATCCGGATCCGGCAGATCCTGGGGCAAATAAAGACGCGCCTGCCGCGCAAAATCAAAGGCAGGCGGCAACTGTTCGGTCAGGATCTGCTCCGGGGCCAGCCCCAACTGGTGACGCAGGTAGCGGAACGGATCCTGGCCAGAATCCGTAGCCAGGGTGGCGGAAGTAAAAACCGCCGATTTGAGCAGCGGATGGAGAATCTCGGACAGAAGCGGCCCAACCTCCAGGGGCGAGGCCTGGATAAAAATGCCCCGGCCACGGGTTTCAAACCAATAGACCCGTGTCGGGTCGTCAAGGGTGCGGATGCGACCTGCCACGGTCAAAAGTTCCGTGACACGCCGCGCACATGCCGCCAACCCGGCGCTGCGCGGGCGATGTGGTTCGAGAATCTCCGCTAACTGGTGCAAACTCTTCTCCACGGAGAGCAAAGAACGCCCGGCGCCCTCCTCCATCGCCTCCTGCGTCAAGCCATCCCGGCAATCCTCAGCCGGGAAATAGCCCCGCAGAAGGTTGGCCACATCCTCAAGATTCTGCAAGGCGCGGGTCACTTCCGGGTCGTCCGCGCCCACCTCGGCAAACTCGGATGTGCCGTCCCGAGCCAGTTCCCGCAACTGATGGTTGCTGATCTCCCACCCAAAAAACCGGGTCACCACATCCGGCAACTGGTGGGCCTCATCGAACACCACCCGGTCATAATCGGGCAAAATTTCGCCAAAACCACCCTCCCGCACCGCCAGATCCGCGCAGAACAGATGGTGATTGACTACCACCAGGTGGGCATGCCGCGCCCGCTCCCGGGCACGCATCAAAAAACAGACATCGTATTCGGCGCACTGTTGCCCCAGGCAGTTGTCCGTGGTGGAGGTGATGACGCTCCAGAAGGAGATATTCTCCGGCAAACCGGGCAGTTCATCCTTGTCGCCGGTGCGGGTATCCTGGATCCAGGCAGCGACACGCCCCCATTCAGGCCGTGCGCGGGAGGCGTGTTGGGCCGGATCCTGTTCCGCCTGGAGAAAACGATACCGGCAGACATAGTTGCCCCGCCCCTTGAGGACCGCAGCCCGGAACGGGCGCTCCACCACCCGACGCAGGAGGGGCAAATCCTTGGCGACGATCTGGTCCTGCAAAGCCTTGGTCGCCGTGGAGACCACCACCGGTTCACCCAGTGTCAACAGGGGCAGAAGGTAGGCCAGAGTCTTGCCGGTTCCCGTTCCCGCCTCCACCAGGAGAAATTTGTTCTCCCGTACCGCATCCAACACCCGTCCGGCCATGCGCTGTTGCGTAGCCCGCACCTCGTAACCAGGGATCTCCCTGGCCAACCGGCTCGTCGGACCGAAAAGGTCAAGGATATACGCATCCCCCACTGCCACGCCGGTGTTCTCCTTGCCGGTTCCCCATCCACCACTCCGGGATTCGCGATTCCATACGTTGTTCGCAACCCGTGCGGCAGGATACAGCACACCGATCCCGCCGGTCAAACCATGCGGCATGCCAAAAAAACCGACCGGGAGAGCCCCATGAACCATGCACGGACATTGACGGCAAAGAGAAACCATGCCAGCATTTCCGTATGAGGATTGCGCGTCGTTTCCAGTTCGATGCCGCCCACCGCCTTGGGCACCACGATGGCAAGTGCCAACGCCTCCATGGTCACTCCTACGGCCTGGAGTTGGTGCTGGTCGGCACGCCCCGTTTGCCTGTGGCGGAAGATCCCCAATCGGGTTTCGTGACCGATTTTGGCCTGTTGCGCCAGATCGTGCAGCAAGAGTTGATCGACCCTTTCCTGGATCACCACTTCCTGAACGATGCCCTTCCGGCCATCCCCTATACATCGACCGAATATCTGGCCGCCTGGATCATGGGGTGGTGTTTGCGTTTTCTGGAGGGACGACCGGAGTTGGGTGATGCCCACATGCTGGCGGTGCGGGTATGGGAGTCCTCGGAATCCTGGGCCGAGGCCACCCGGGAAGACGCCATCCCCGTCGACATGTAGAGGGTGCAGTGAGCGTTGCCCGCCATGCCATCTGCGACCTGTTCGCTTCCGTGCAGGGGGAGGCCGGGTGGAGTGGCCGGGCCATGTTTTTCATCCGTTTCTCTGGCTGCCCCCTGCACTGTGTCTGGTGCGACGAGCCGTTGCATCGCGATCCGGAGGCAGCGCGGTTGCTGACCACGGCGGAGATCCTCGCCACCCGGGAACGTTTGGCCCCGGAGATCCCCCATGTATTGCTCACCGGTGGTGAACCCCTCGCCGCCCCCGGGTTGGACGCATTGATCACGGCATTGAAGCAAGCCGGACTCTGGGTGGCTATGGAGACCAGTGGCGTCGGAGGGGAGCCTCCCCGAGGGGTGGATTGGATCACCCTCTCCCCCAAAACGCCGCTCCCTCCCGAGTGGTATGAACGGGCCGATGAGATCAAATATGTCGTCGATGCCCATCCCAGTCCAGCCTGGATCGAGGAGATTTTGCATCGGGCCACCCGGCACCCCCGGGTCTGGGTGCAACCATGTGCCCAAGGCGCTTTGCCAGACCCTGGCGCCGTAGCCCTCTGTTACAACCTGGTCATGCAGAAAGGCGCCCGGCTGCGGCTCTCCCTGCAAACTCACAAATGGATCGGCGTGCCATGAAACGGCCCCTGCCCCGTTTGTTGTTGATCACCGAGCCGGTTGCCCCCGCTGAGAGGGATGCGTTGTTTCTGCGGATCCACGCCGCCTTGCAGGGTGGACCCTGCCACCTCCTGGTGCGGACACCCGGCTGGTGCGGTCGGGATTTTTTTGCGCTGACAGCTTTCCTGCGCACCTGCGTCGCACCACCCGGTTGTCTCCTGGTGCATGACCGCGTTGACATCGCCCTGGCAACGGGCGCGGATGGCGTCCATCTCCCCGCATCCGGCCTGCCCACCGCCGTGGCCCGACGCCTCCTGGGCGACGATCTTCTCGTCGGACGCTCCTGCCATGACCCGGATGCCGCCACCCAAGCCCTGGCCGAGGGGGCGGATTATGTCACCCTCTCGCCGCTCTTTGCCACGCCATCCCACCCCGATGCCGTACCACTGGGAACGACGCGCCTGGCCGACATGGTGCGCTCCATTCCCGGACCGGTCATCGCCCTGGGTGGCATCAAACCGGAAAATGCGGCTGCGGCCCTGACCACGGGGGTGGCAGGCCTGGCTGTCATCCGTGGCATCCTGCGCGCCGCCAATCCCGCCCTGGCTACACGCAGCATGCTGGAGGTCTTTCCTCCCCATGTCGATGGCAACGAAAAAAAATAATCATTTTGCACGCCTGCAAGAAAAGCCTGGGCATGAAAGCCTTTGTCAGGGCTTCACCCCGAACCCCACCAAGACGCTGACCTGGACCTGCCAGGGAACCAGCACCCTGGACCCCGATTTGTTGCCGGGCGATGATATGGTTACGAAAAAAACAGCATGACGGAAAAGACTGACTTTTTTGACTTGCATTCAAGGATGAAAAATGATCATTATCGCGGTCAGCTAGGGGGGGGGGAGAAAAAAAATGAAATCTGCATGTTCCTTCCAATTGGAGAACGGAAAATGTATACGTTGGCCGTTGAGGATTCCGGGACCGGGACGTTGACTCTCGCCGGGGATCTGACGATTCAGCACGCTCGAGAGTTGAAAGAGGCTTTGATCGATGCGGTCACCCAGTCCATGCATCTGAACCTCAATTTCAAGGATGTGGAGCGCGTTGACTTGGCCGGCCTTCAGATCCTCTGTGCCGCGCACCGCTCCCTCCTTGGCAGGAGCAAGACGTTGGCTATTGTCAGCCAGGTTCCGGATGCCTTCAAGGCTGCCGTCAAGGTGGCCGGGTATGATCGTTGTATCGAACAGGAAGATCCCAGTGGGTTGTGGAGGGGAGGGAACTAATGGCCAAAACCATCATGACCGTTGACGACTCGTCCAGCGTCCGGCAAATGGTCACTTTGACCCTGAAGGGCGAGGGTTACAACGTCGTCGAGGGGGTGGACGGAAAAGACGCCCTGAATAAACTGAAAGCCAACCCTGTCGATATGGTCATCACCGACCTGAACATGCCCAACATGGACGGCATCACCCTGATCAGAGAGTTGCGTGCCCTGCCTGCCTTCAAGTTTACCCCCATCGTCATGTTGACCACAGAATCCCAGGCCAACAAAAAGTCCGAAGGTAAGGATGCCGGCGCCACCGGCTGGATCGTCAAACCTTTCAAACCTGCACAGCTGATCCAGGTCATCAAGAAGGTTCTGGGTTAATCGCAAAGACGGGGGACCGCTCATGGCTGTGGAAATCGATACCAGTGCGTTCACGGAAGAGGCGTACGAACTGTTGGCCGAACTGGAAGATTCCCTCCTTGAGTTGGAGGAGTCTCCGAAAGACCAGGAGCTGATCGGTCGCGTCTTCCGGGCCATGCATACCATCAAGGGCTCCGGGGCCATGTTCGGTTTCGACGCCGTCGCCGAATTCACCCATAACGTGGAGACGGTGTTTGACCTGGCCCGCAACGGCACCATCCCGATCACCAAGGGGTTGATCGACCTGACCCTCGCCGCCCGCGACCAGATCCGCGCCATGCTGGATGCTGCATCGGGCGGCGAAGAACCGGATAAAAACAACGCCGAGCGCATCATCTCCGGGTTGAAAGGGTTGCTCCCGGGCGCCGCTCCGGCGCCGACCGGTGGCACCCAGACCGCCGACAAAGCCCCTCTCCCGGTCGATCAGGAAGGTTCGACCCATACCTTCCGTATCCGCTTCCGTCCCAAAGCCGAAATCTTCGAGAACGGCACCAACCCCCTCCTGCTCCTCGACGAAGTCCGACAACTCGGTGAGGCCAAGGTCATCACCTTCTCCGATACCATCCCCGAAGTCGACGATATCGACCCGGAGAAGTGTTATACCTCCTGGGAAATCTTTCTCACCACGGATCAGGGTGAAAACGCGATCCAGGATATTTTTATCTTCGTCGACGACCAGTGCGAGCTGAACATCCGCATGCTGGACAGGGCCGAAGCCGCCGAGGCCTCCCTGGAAGAAGTTCCCCCGGAAAAGCCCCTGGGCGAAATTCTGGTGGAACGAGGGGATATCAAGCGCGAAGACCTCCAGAAAGTCCTCCAGCCCCTGGGCGAACGCCTGGTTGATGCCGGCTTGGTCAACAAGTCCAAGGTGCAGGCAGCGCTGGCGGAACAAGAGGTCGGCAAGCAGAAGCGAGAAACCAAAAAACAGCAGGTGGTGGCACAGAGTGTCCGGGTGCCGTCGGACAAGCTCGACCACCTTGTCGACCTGGTCGGCGAGCTGGTCACCGTCCAGGCCCGCCTGACCCAAACCTCCGCAAAACTGGGCGACCACGACCTTCAGCTTATTGCCGAAGAAGTGGAGCGCCTGACCGGTGAGCTTCGGGACAACACCATGTCCATCCGGATGTTGGCCATCGGCACCACCTTCGACAAATTCAAACGCCTGGTCCGGGATCTCTCCGGCGAGTTGGGCAAGCAGATCGAGTTGACCACCGCCGGCGCCGAAACCGAACTGGACAAAACCGTGATCGACCAGCTCAACGATCCCCTGGTCCACATCATCCGCAACAGCATCGACCACGGCGTGGAGTCTCCCGATGGCCGCCTGGACGCCGGCAAGTCCCAGGTGGGCCGTATCCATCTCTCTGCCGAACACTCCGGCGCCAACGTGCTGATCAAGGTGACCGATGACGGCAAAGGCCTGGATCCGGGAAAACTGATCTCCAAGGCGATCGAAAAAGGGCTCGTCCCCCCTGATGCCGAGTTGACCGACAAAGAGGCGTTCCAACTGATCTTTGCCGCCGGTTTCTCCACCGCCGAGAAGGTGACCAACGTCTCTGGACGTGGCGTTGGCATGGATGTCGTGCGTCGTTCCATCGAGGGGTTGCGGGGCTCCATCGATGTGCAAAGCGAAATCGGCAAGGGGACGACCATCACCCTGAAACTTCCCCTCACCCTGGCCATCATCGAGGGACTCCTGGTCAAGATCAGCAACGAATATTTCGTTCTGCCCCTGGCCGCCGTTGAGGAGTGCGTCGAATTGACCCGCTCCGATGTCGCGGCTACACATGGGCGGCATGTCATCAACGTCCGGGGCACCATCGTCCCCTACATCCGCATTCGAGACCACTTTGAAATTTCCGGCCAGCCACCCGAGGTGGAGCAGATCGTCATCTCCGAGGTGGAAGACAAGCGTGTCGGTTTTGTCGTCGACGATGTGATCGGCCAGCACCAGACCGTCATCAAGGGACTGGGCAAGACCTTCAAAAATTCGGAAGAGTTTTCCGGGGCAACCATCCTTGGCGACGGAACCGTTGCCCTGATCCTCGATCTGCAAAAAATGGTTCGCTTCGTGGAAGATTTGGAGCTTGTCGAATCCGGAACGACCGTGTCCTGAACAGCGCGGTCAGCGTGTCAGGGTAGGGATGGACGGAATAAAAAGGGGGGCTTCATGAGAGAAGAAACGCTGAAATCGTCTGCACCAACGGAGACCCCGGCTTCACAGGCCGCCGCCTCGTCGGCAACGACGCAATACCTGACTTTCATGCTCGACAATGAGGTTTTCGCCGTCGATATTGCCAAGGTGCGCGAGGTATTGGAGTATACCAACATCACCAAGGTTCCTCGCACGCCGGAGTTCATGTGCGGCATCATCAATTTGCGGGGAAGCGTCGTGCCGGTGGTGGACATGCGCCTGAAGTTCGGCATGGACCAATCCGAACGAACCGTCAATACGTGCATTATCATCGTTGAGATCGTCCAGGATGATGAGATCACGGAAATCGGCGCCCTGGCCGATTCCGTCAAGGAGGTCATGGAGCTTGAGCATAACAAAATCGAGCCACCCCCTAAAATCGGTACCAAGCTGCGCAGTGACTTTCTCAAGGGCATGGGCAAACATAATGACCAGTTCATCATGATTCTCGACATCAATCGTATCTTTTCCACCGAGGAGCTCTCCGCAGTCCAGCAGACCGTCCACTGAAGTTCCTCCGGTCCGCCCCCTTTACCTCATGACGCCCGCACGTTATCATGCCGCCCTGGTTGTCGGCTCCTGCGCGGTGGAGAGTACACCCAGACTCCCCGGGACGGTTGCAAAAGATGGCCTGTTGAGTACTCTGCCTGAGTTCACGTCCCTGCTCTGTTCCGGCGGGGTGTGAAGCTCGGGTTTCTGTGTTTTTACCGTCGATTGTGACTTAGATTTGGTTGAATAGCAGGAGCCTGCGGGTGTTGACCAATAAAAAAGTTCGTGTCCTTATCGTGGACGATTCGGCTGTGGTTCGCCAAACCATGGACAAGGTGTTGTCGTCGGACCCCATGATCGAAGTTATCGGCCACGCGCCGGACCCCTTCGTGGCCGCAGAACGCATCAAGACGTTGGTGCCGGATGTCATCACCCTCGATGTGGAAATGCCCCGCATGGATGGCTTGACCTTCCTGCGCAAAATCATGACCCAGCACCCCATCCCGGTCGTCATGTGCAGCACCCTGACCGTGGAAGGATCCGAGACCGCCCTGCGGGCCCTGGAGTACGGTGCGGTCGATATCATCACCAAGCCCAAAATGGGAACCAAGCAATTCCTGGAGGAGGCCTGCATCTCCATCTGCGATACGGTCAAGGCCGCTGCCATGTGCCGGATCAACCGCCTGCCATCCCCAAACACGGCAGCAGCAGCCGTAGCCACGCGCGCCTCGCGCGCTGCCAACCTGGCCAAGGCCGGTAAGGTGGCCCCCAAATTGACCGCCGATGCCATGATGCCACCCCCATCCGGCAACAGCCGCGCCATGATTCAGACCACGGAAAAGGTGATCGCCGTCGGCGCCTCGACAGGTGGAACCGAAGCTTTGCGTGAGTTCCTGGAAGAGATGCCGGGGGATTCGCCCGGTATCGTCATCGTGCAGCATATGCCGGAAAATTTTACCAAGGCTTTTGCCAACCGCCTCAACTCGCTGTGCCAGATGACCGTCAAAGAGGCCGAAGACAACGATTCCGTCGTGCGGGGGCGGGCGTTGATCGCCCCAGGCAGCAGGCACATGATGTTGAAAAGAAGTGGCGCCCGCTATTTTGTGGAGGTCAAGGATGGCCCTCTGGTCAGCCGCCACCGTCCCTCGGTGGATGTGCTGTTTCGCTCCACGGCCCGTTATGCCGGGAAAAATGCCATTGGGGTCATCATGACCGGCATGGGTGACGACGGCGCACGCGGCATGAAAGAGATGAAAGATGCCGGCGCTTTCAATATAGCCCAGGATGAAAACAGCTGTGTGGTCTTTGGCATGCCCAAGGAGGCCATCAAGCACCAAGGCGTGGATGTGGTCAAGCCGCTGAACCAAATCGCCCAGGAGGTTCTGCGCCACGGTGGTCGTTGAATATCCTGGGGATCCTGGTCTCCCCTTTCTGTCGTTCCCCACCATCTGCCCATGCGATCACCCTATCCCGGAGCCCGGCTTCGGTCCCATACTGGGGAATTCTCGCCACGCCCCTTCAATCTGGCGCCGGGGCATCTGTTGATCACCGCGTCGCCCGTCGTCGTGGATACGATCCTTGGTTCCTGTGTGGCCCTGACCCTCTATCACCCGGCCACACGAACAGGGGCGATCTGTCATGGGGTGCAGCCAGGCCACGACCATCCGGCGAGCAAAATCGTTACCCATGGCAGTCAAGATCCCTGCTTCCGGTTTGTGAATTGCGCCATCCGGCATATGCTGGAACATTTTGATCGGCGTGGCATACCTCGACGTGAACTGGCTACCAAACTTTTCGGCGGCGCCGACATGTATCCCACCCACGATCCGGCTCGTACCATCGGACGTCAAAACATTCATATGGCAGAAGACGAAGTCCGTACAGCCGGACTGTTCCTTTCGGCCACCCATGTCGGCGGTCACCAGGGACGACAGATCCTGTTTTTCACCCACACCGGCCAGGTTCTCATGCGCCGCCTGGGCAACCCCCATTTTCATGCGTCGCGGCGGCCACTGAAACCGGTGGTTTGAACCTCAACAACTATTCAGCCAAGGAGTCACTTCCATGTCTGCCGTCACCTACGACACCCACAAGCTCGTCCTGCGCCTGCGGGAAGCCGGTTTTGAAGAGAAACAAGCCGAGGCATTCAGTGAGGTTTTCAAGGATGTCCAGGACTCCCAACTGAAGGAGTTGGCCACCAAGGGGGATATTGCGCCCCTTGTCTCCCTCATCAAGGATTTTCAGAGTGACTTGCGCGCCATGGATGCCCGAGTCCTGGGTAAAATCAGGCTCAATCGGTGGATGTTGGCGCTGGTTATTGGCGTCACTGTTCTTCCTGCCGTCAGGCACCTGTTTGGCTGATTTCCGCTTTCCATGCCATGCATCGCGGCGTTTCAAGGCTTGTCTTGAACCAAACGATACTCCCTGAGTTTATCCAACAAAGTCTGCCTGGTGATGGGCTTCAATAAATAATCCGTGCAATATCCTTTGAAATAGGCCTCCAAAGCCGCCAGAGGGGAGTCGTTGGCGGTCACCATGATGACTACGGACTCCCTGCTTCCTTCCAGGCCACGCTCTTTCTCCATCTCCCGTATTTTTATCAGGGCGCTTTGCCCATCCAACCTGGGCATCATGATGTCCAGGAATATGACATCGTAGGGCTCCCCGCTCTCCAGAGCCATCTCGACAAAACGGATGGCCTCCAGGCCATCGACGGCCAGATCGCATGAAAAGAGCGGCGACAGGATACCATGCAGAAGTTTCCTGTTCTCAAGAACATCGTCAACGATCAGGCACTTCATCATCGACTCCTCATGTCGTGGCAGGAAAAGACCAGCACTCCCTTGTCAATTTTCTGGATAATCTTCGATATTTTCAGAATCTTCACATATTATTCTAACTGATCCGACACAAGATAACAATTGACTTTTTTAAGAAACAGCGGTAGGCAATACGAAGAAGGTAGAAGAATGATTATTCTCAAGTCAAATATTTTTCAACAAAGTGGGTGTCATGTCTGCAACGCTGCCCCCCCGTCTTTTCTTCAGCCGCCTGTGGCCCCCGGCCCTGGGTTGGACGGCGATGTTTTCTCTGCTTTTGGCCTGGAACGTGGTGGAAGAGAGGCGTCACACCGAGGAGGTTGCCGTTTTTGTGGCCCGGGCCATGATCCAAAAAGATATAGCCTTTCGGAACTGGGCTGCCAGCCATGGCGGCGTCTACGTCCCGATTGATGAGCGCACCCCGCCCAACCCATTCCTGACGAAGGTTCCGGAACGTGACATCCAAACGCCGTCGGGAAGACAACTGACCCTGATGAACCCAGCCTACCTGCTGCGTCAACTGACAAAATATTTTCCCGACCCTTATGGCAACCATGAACACATCACAAGTCTGAAACCCCTGAATCCAGCCAACAAGGCTGATCCCTGGGAAAGATCCGCCCTGGAATCGTTCGAGAAGGGCGCCAGGGAGGCCAAGGAGATCATCACTGTCGAAGATGGAGCAAGATTTTTGCGCCTGATGCTCCCCCTGATGATGGAGAAAGGTTGCCTTGATTGTCATGAACAACAAGGCAACAAACTTGGAGATGTCCGGGGCGGCATCAGTGTTCATATGTCAATGACTCCATACGAGCCATGGGAAAACCATACAATATATCTGGCTTTTATTTCTCATACAATCTTTTGGTTGCTCGGCATTTTGCTTCTTGTCGATATGGTCAAACGTGATCTATATAGAAACATCGAACGTGAAAAACAAGAAAAACTTCTTAAAAAATCTGAATACAGGTACCATCAACTCATGAATTTTGCCGGTGATGCCATCATGGTGGCGGACGTTGAAACCGGCCTGATCGAGGAAGCCAACCAGATAGCCGGCGATCTTCTGGGGCTTCCCGTGGAAAAAATTGTCGGCATGCACCAGAGAGAGCTTCACCCGGATACTGAAACGGGTGAAGCTTCACATAAATTTCAGCGTGCTGTCGCATCCGAAAACAAAATCACCGAATATTTTGTACTGAATCGCCAAAAGGGGATCATTCCCGTCGAAATCAACTCCAGAGTGATTGACCTTGGCGACCGGAAAATCATTCAAGGTATCTTTCGGGATGTCAGTGAACAAAAAAAGCGCGAACAACTGCTCATGGATCGCAAGGCCCATTTAAGCGCCACCCTGAACAATGCCCTGGATGCCATCATCACCATCGACGCGCAAGGCCGGATCGTGGAGTTCAACCCTGCGGCGGAGGCCCTTTTTGGCTGGACCCGACAGGAGGCTGTCGGCAACCCGATGGCGCCCATGCTCATCCCTCCGGAATTCAGGCAACGCCACCTCGCCGCCTTGGCAGGCATGGCCGGCAGGGATCTGGCAAAACACCCCCTGCAACGCCATATGGAGGTTGTCGGCCTTCGGAAGGATGGCCAGCAGGTTGACCTTGAATTCAACATCATCTCGACGATTCGGGATGGGAAGCCCTGCTTTACCGCATTCGCGCACGACGTGACCGACCGGAAACAACTGCTGCGTTCCCTTCAAGATACCCTTACGGTGGCCGAGTCCGCCAATCAGGCCAAAAGCGCCTTCCTGGCCAACATGAGCCACGAAATCCGCACCCCCATGAATGCCATCATCGGCATGACCGACCTGGTGTTGACCATGCCCATGTCAGCCGAAGAGCAACGCCAGCATCTCGAAATCGTCCAACAATCCTCAACCACCCTGTTGACGCTGATCAACAGCATTCTCGACCTCTCCAAAATCGAGTCCGGCAAATTCACCCTGGAAAACATCCCCTTTGACATGTGTGAACAAGTTGAAGGGGTCTGCGAAAGGGTGGCCGGCCAGGCACACCGCAAAGGGTTGGAGTTGTGTTGCCACGTGGCCGACGATGTGCCAACAGGATTGCGCGGCGACCCCCTGCGCCTGCAACAGATCATCACCAACCTGGTCAACAACTCCACAAAATTTACCGAAGAAGGCGAGATTGTGGTGCGGGTCGAAACCCTCTCCCGCAGCAGGGAAAGTGATGCCGTCCGCTTGCATGTCACGGTGGCCGATACGGGAATCGGTATCCCAAAAGATAAACTTTCTGCCGTATTTGAACACTTTACCCAGGTAGACAACTCCATCACACGAAGATATGGTGGCTCCGGCCTGGGGTTGACCATCAGCAAACACCTCGTTCAGATGATGGGAGGAGAGATTTGGATCGAGAGCGAACCGGGGAAAGGAACCCTCTTTCACTTCACAGCCCAATTCGGTATCGACCGAGACAAGGCGCCCGTACCACCTGATGCCTACCGTAAACTGGTCGGAACAAACGTGCTTATTGGCGAAGTCAGCAGGACGAAAGGCGTTGTTCAACAAAAGCTTGTCACCAGCTTCGGCGCAGTGGCGGAGGTGGTCACCGATGGACCGTCCCTGCTTGCATCCCTGCAACAAGCCCAGACCGCCCAACGACCCTTCGATTTGCTGCTGCTGGATCATCGCCTGCTGGATGAGGCCCCACCCGACCCCGATCAGATGGCCACCTCCCCGGGATGGCTGGGAAAATGCGTGGTGCTGCTGCCGACTCAGGTCAGCATGAACACCCTGGCACACCTGCCCTGGTTGAAACATGCCATCCCCGTCAAAAAACCACCACCAAAAACCAAACTCCTTCAGGCCATGTGCCTTGCCCTGGGCAAGGAGTGTGCCACCCAACCTGCCTCGCCCACCAGGTTGTCAAAAAATCCCAGACATCACACCCCGTCCCTGCACATTCTGTTGGTCGAGGATCAAGAAACCAACCGGATGTTGGCTGACACCATTCTCAAGCGGGCCGGACACCAGGTCACCCTCGCCAACGATGGCCAGGAAGCCTTGACTCTGCTGCAACAAACCCCCTTCGATCTGGTCCTCATGGATCTGCACATGCCCCACCTGGACGGACTCGAAACGACGCGGCGCATCCGCTCGGCATCCCCCGAGGCCATGCCCAACCCGCGCCTGCCCATTGTGGCCGTTACCGCCAGAACTTCGGAAAATGACGAAAAAATCTGCCTGGAGGCCGGTATGGACGGCTTTCTGCGCAAACCCTACCGGACCAAAGATCTTCTCCAGGCTATCGAACCCTTCCTCCAAAAACGCGCTGCCGCACCCCAGCCCAAACCGGCAACCCGGCAAAGTGTCATCCTGAAACCTGTCGAGACAGACCCACAAACCCTGGCGGAGGCGATGGAGATGTTTCTCCAGGAAACACCGCAAAGAGTGGACAACCTGGAAAAATATCTGGAAAAGAGAGATCCAGTCCGGGCCGAAAAAGAGAACAAATGGCTGCGCACCGTGGCCGAAAACATCGGCGCCATACGGGTTCTCACCCACAGCATGCGTCTCCGAGGCAACGTGGAGACAGCGGACTGGGAAGAGGCCCGGCAAACGCTGCAAACGCTGAAAAAAGAGTGCCAAACCGCCTGTCAGGCCGTGCGTGAAAAGAACGATTGAAAGAGTGGGATGGAGGTCCAGGAGAAAGGGCTGCACCCTTCCTCCTGGTGGGGTTCGGGACGAAGCCCTGACAAAGGCTTTCATGTCCCAGCCCTTCTTATGCACGGATCACGGCATCCGGTTTTGACTCATAAGTGCATGGGGCGGGGCAAGGTTTTGCATGCCAGGCTGACCCGGGGAGATCACCCCCATGACGCTGCCGTCGCCATACTGGATTTGCCGATAGACAGCCAAACCGTGGGTGACCTTTTTGACGTAGTCCCGGGTCTCCTGAATCGGGATATCTTCGATAAAGTTCAGGGTATCCTTGAGCCTTCTGTCGGTGCGCAAATTTTCCGCCCGCGTCGGGCCGGCGTTGTAGGCAATGAGCGCCATGACCACATCACCATCGAACCGTTTAAGCATGCGGTAAAGGTAGGATTGCCCCAGGGCCAGGTTGTAGCCGGGTTCGCGCAGACGGAGAGGTGTGGATGCCTCCATCTTGAGTTTGCCAGCCTCCTCGCGGGCCGTGGGTGGCATGAGTTGCAGCAGACCCAAAGCGCCGCTGCGTGAGACAACGGTGGGGGAGAACAGACTCTCCTGCCGGCCCGTTCCCCAGACCAGGGCTGGATCGAGAATCCAACCTGTGGCAGGCCGCCAGGGCGGAATGGGAAAGAGTCCGGTCCAATTCCGAATCCCCTGTTTGTGGTAAAGAGGCGTTGCCACCCGGATGGCATGATTCGGATCGCCGTAGGTTGTGGCGAGACATATCTGCTCCTGGGGGGAGAGACCGAATGGATCCGCCAAGGCCTGAACTTCCAATCCGTTATGATAGCTGCGTCCGATGGATTTCAAGATGGCCATCCGGGCCAGACCGGGTTGCAGATCCTGTCGTTCCAACAAGGAAGGGCTGCACTCCGTCTTCGATTGTGTCAACTCCGCCAATGTGCCCGGGTGGCTCATCTCCGCACCCAGGAAACCATAAAACGTCTCCGGGTAGCGCCCCGCCAACTCCAGCCACCTGGTGGCTTCGGGTTTGTCGATACCCAGAAAGACGGCAGCCCAGATGGCCCCCTGACTGCGCAAGCGAAGATCATCCCCCTCTTCACCGAGTCGTTGGAACACTTCCACGGCAGCGCTCTTGTCGCCCAGTTTGTAGGCGCACCAACCGGCCAACCAGAAAGTGTCCGACAGCTTGCCCTCCTTCAGCTTGAGACTGGGTTGCAGAACCAGCCAGGCATTTCTGTAATCTTTTTTTGGATAGACCAGATCCTTGGCCAACCGATAGCGAACCCGCGAACCATCCTCCGCATTCAGATAACCACCCCATGGCCCCTGTAGCATGCTGATGGCCTGGGAGTGATGGCCACGGCGTCGGAGGTTCTCCAGGCGTTCAAACCAGATTTCGGAACTTTGCGCCATCTGGGTGGGAAGTTGGGCGACCATGGCATCGAACTGTTTGTCACCATTTTTCGCCGCAGCCAGGGTGAGAAAGTAGTTTTGGAGCGCCGGATCGTGCAAGGCGTACAACACCTCCGGCAGGGCGTTTCCCTTGCCTTTTTCGATCAGCGCCCTGGCCCTGGTTTCGTGGTCATCCCTGGTCAGTTGGCGGGAGATGGTCTGGGTGACCTGTTCCAGGGCGGGGGGAATGTCGTAGCCATTGCGGTAGTAGTCGCGCCAGATTCGCCAGGCATCTTCGATTCGCCGGTTGGCCAGGAGCGCCTCCAGGTAATTTTTTTGTTGGTCGGCTGTACGCGGCGGGCGACGGTCGAACCAGGCCAGAATGTCAGCCGTCGTACCCTCAAGAACGATACGCTCATCGAGCATGTTCAGCACTTTGCCAACGTGAGGATGATTGGGCCACCGGCGGGTAAAATGGCGAAGATCCGAGGTCAAGGGGCGCATCATTCTGGGATGCTGGAGCAACTCCAACTCCAGGTACGAGGCCAAAAGATCGTTGCTGGGCCAGCGGGAGCGGTCAAGCACCTCGGAGGTGATGGGAACGTCCGCGTCCAGCACATCAAACAGTCGGCGATAGGCTTCCACGCCGTTGTTGTTGTCGTCGTTGTCGGCGCGGGTGGGATGCGCCGTGACCAGGTCAACCAGCACAAAGGCACAGACGACGAACAGAAGAAGGTACAGACGGGAGAACGATCGAGTTGGCAGCATGGCAAAATCCACTGTCTCTCAGGCGCCGAACAGGGCTTCGACGAAATCGTTGGCAGAGAAGGGTTTGAGATCGTCCAACCCCTCGCCGACACCGATAAAATGGATGGGAAGTTTAAACTTTTCGGCAATGCCGACCACCACCCCGCCTCGGGCCGTGCCGTCAAGTTTGGTGATCACAAGGCCGGTCAACCCCAAGGCGTCATGAAACTGGGCGACCTGGTTGATGGCGTTCTGACCGGTGGTGGCGTCCATGACCAGCCAGATGTCGTGGGGCGCATGGGGATCCTTGCGTCCCAGAATTCTTTTGACCTTTTTCAGCTCTTCCATAAGGTTGGATTTGGTGTGCAGGCGCCCGGCGGTGTCGGCCAGCAACAGGTCGGCCCCGCGAGCGATGGCAGCGGCATGGGCATCAAAAATGACCGAAGCACTGTCGGCATTTTGCCCCTGGGCAATCACGGGAACTTTGGCCCGTTCGCCCCAAATGCGCAACTGATCGACCGCCGCTGCCCGGAAGGTGTCGCCCGCAGCCAAAATCACCTGTTGACCGGAACGGGTAAACTGGGCAGCCAGTTTTCCGATCGTGGTTGTCTTGCCAACACCATTGACACCGACCACCAAAATGACGTGGGGCTTGGCGCGACCGAGAACCAGGGGAACCTGGATCCGTTCCAGTCGCTCGCGGATCACCGCCTGGACCACCAGCCGCAGGGATGTCCCATCGGCCTGGCGTTTTTCTTTCAGGCGGAGGCGCGCCTCCTCCAGAACGCGCTCCGTGATCTCCACACCGAAATCAGCGGTGATGAGCAACGCTTCCAGGTCTTCCAAAAGCTCCGCGTTGACCTGGCCCTTGGCCAGCAACACGTCCAATTTTTTGACAAATCCCTCGCGCGTTCGGCTCAGCCCTGAACGCAAACGTTCCAACAACGCCATGTCAACTCCCGACCATCCTTGTCAAGGTTTGCGTTTTGCGACTGTTTCAGTGTTCATGTTTTGCCACAAACCCCAACTTGGCGGCCACGGCCTCCAGGTCAGCCCAAAAAAATTCGTTGCCCCGATAGCCCCGAAAACGGGCCCGTTCCACCCCCGAGGAGTCCAACACCAAAATGGTGGGGGTGAAACACATCTCCTTGGCCAGAACGGCATACTCCTTGGGAGGATCAAAGGTATCCACCCGCACCATGGGAAGATGCTGACCGATGTCGGTTTTAGGGTAAGCTTTGGCGATCTCCCGGTCGAAGGCCTGGCAATAATGGCAGCCTTCGTTGACAAAAACCACGACCCGGCCAAGAATTTCAGCCTCCTGGGTCGCGGTCATCCCCTGTCGGGTTGTCATCGTCATGGTCAACAGCATGAGGCAAAGAGTGCCTGTTATGGCGATCAGTTTTTTCACCGGATGTCCCTTTGTCTGGTGGCCGAGGTGATCAGGTCGCAATTATCTTGCCACCATTTGCCCAGGCGTGCAAACATGCTTGAACCACGGCTGTCGGTGATCATTCCCACCCTGAACGAGGCGCATGCCCTGCCCGGATTGTTGACACAGTTGGCCGGGCAGCGACAGGTCGACATGGAGGTAATTGTCGCCGATGGGGGCTCGCAGGACGCGACCCGCACGGTGGCAGAGGCGGGTGGGGCGCGTTGCGTGGCGGCGCCGCAGGGTCGTGGGGCGCAGTTGCAGGCCGGAGCTGCCGTGGCGCAGGGAAAAGAACTCCTTTTTCTGCATGCCGACTCCTCGTTGACGGATCCCGAACAGTTGGCAACAGCCCTGGAGGCCTTGGAACAGGCCAGGCAACGTCTGGGACATGACCGCGTGGCCGGACATTTTGCCCTCCACTTCCATGATGCCAAAGGGGCCCTGGCACGACGATTGGGCTTTCATGCCGCCAAGAGCGCCCTGAATCGTGAAGGGTGTACCCATGGTGATCAGGGTTGGATGATGTCGCAACGTTTTTATCAGAGGTTGGGTGGTTTCAATGCCAATCTGGCCTTCATGGAAGATCAGGAACTGGCCGGGCGCATCCGCCGCTCCGGAGTGTGGATCACCTTGCCCGGGGTGTTGGCCACTTCGGCGCGCCGTTTTCAACAGGAGGGATATTTCCGGCGCACGCTCCTGAATGCCCTCATCATGACCTGTTACCACACCGGCTGGGACACGTTTTTTCAACGAGCGCCGGAACTGTACCGGCAGCAGGATCGTACCCGCCCTTTGCAACTGGCCCCCTTCTTCCGCCTGCTTGGGCAACTCAACCGCGAGGCCGGGCTGCGGGTGACGTGGCAACGCTGGCAAGCCGTGGGACGGTATGCCCGGCAAGCCATGTGGCAACCGTTTTTTCTTTTGGATCTGATCCTGCCACCCCAGTGGCGGCGCACCCCGCACCCCTGCCTGGATTTTTATGACCGGGTGTGGGCACGCTGGACTCAACGCTGGCCGTTCGATGGCGTGGCCATGGTGATCGTCTGGCTTGCCTGCCGTCTGTTTTGGGGATGGTATGCTGTCAAGGCATATGTTGAGAAAAAGTAACTATTCAACACCCCTGCAAGAAAAGCTTGGACATGAAAGCTTTTGTCAGGGCTTCGCCCCGAACCCCACCAGGGCGCTGCCCTGGACCCGCCAGGGAGCCAGCCCCCTGGACCCCGATTGTTACCAGACGCTGGACAGTTGCGAGGAAAAATTCTGATGGAGTTTGATCCGGTCAACGCACTGCATGTCGATTACCTGGAGGGAAAACGCCACGCTTTCAAAGAAGCGATGGCCCGGGTGAATCGCTTGCCGGAGTACATTTGGCCGGCAGCCTGTTTTCCTGGCCCCACCCAGGGTATTGCCGGCGCCCTGTTTGCCCGTGGGTGGCTGTTGGAACATGTCCACCCGCGTTATCACGCCGACGTTCTGGCCGTCTCCCGCAATCGTCAACTCTCCTGGCTGGTTGACCTGCTCCAGCATGCGGAAAACTCGACCATCCCCCATTTTGTCGATCGGTTTTTGACCTGTTGGTGGCCAGAGGGGCTGCCTGACCGGGAGAGCCTGGTGCAACGCATTCTGGGACGTTGGGAGGCCATGGACCCGTTCCGGGAGACCCGCCAAACGACCTATCGACGTATCCAGGCAGAACAAAAACGTGAATTTGGCGCTTTCGACGACGCCTTCGATCGTGAACGCCTGGATCTGCTTGACCGATTGCCCGATCCGGCTCCGGGTTCCACACGTTTGGCCAAAGCAGGCCTGGTACCCGGTCTGGCTTGCCGCCAAAGTTGCCGGCACTGCATGTTTGTCTGGCGGCCCCCGACGCGGCATGCTCCCGATCCCGGACCACTCTTCGATCTGGTCAATACCCTGTCCAACAAAATTCTTTTTACGGGTGGCGATCTGAGCGGCCATATGGACTCCCTGCTGCGTGCCTTGCGCACCATGGACCGGGTCAGCTACTTTGCCGTGCTCCTGAATGGCGATTTTGCCGAGAGTCTGGCAGCCGCCACAGAATTTTTTGCGCAGTTGCGGCAGGCCCTGGCCTCCCGGCCCCGCCACGCCTCTCCGGCAGAGGTGATGGTGCAGATCAGTTTTGACGAATTTCACCAGGAGATTCTGGCCGATCGGCATGGCAACCTGTCCGAGCGCATTCCGGTGGCGCGTATTGCCCACATCATGGTGGCATCCCTGGCGTTTCCCGACATCCAATTGACCCTGCTGCACAAGCAGAACCGCCTCAATTTTGCCAATGAACTGTTCCGGCGCGGTGTCTTCTCCCGATTGGCGCGTGAGCTGGGTCAGCTTGGCCATCGTCTTGAGGTGCGCGCCTGTTCCGCCTCCCCGCGCCTCAAGGCCGATCCGGTCAATCCTGCCCATGCGGGGTCCGTCATTCGCGATGTCCTTCTGGTTCTCGCCGATCAGCCGCAGCGCATCATTCAAATGACGAGTTCCACCATTGATGCCCACGGGCGTGCGGAGCGCCTGGATCCCAGCGAATACATCAACGAACGCGCCTACATGCAGCGCATTCTTGCCCAGGGTCCGCCCGACACCGAACGTTTCGATACCGATCTCATGTTTCACTACCACGGACCGGTGACCCTCTTCGCTGCCCTCCACTACACCCTGGGAGATTGGCGTCACGATGCGGCAGCCACCATTCTGGCCCGACATCGCAAGGATCCCCTCTGTCGGGCATTGGAAAAATTTGCCGCACCCCTGCTCGACCTCTATGCCGAAGTTCAAGATGACCTGCCCACCCTCCTGGAGCGCGCCACCGGCCCCCACCACCTCTTTCACCGCCTGACGCGAGAGGGGCGGGTTCGGTTGCATTTGACCAGGCGGTTGTTGTGTACGGATCCCCTTTGATATGGAGATTTGATGAAATTGCGTTGGTAAATGTGAAGAGCCAGAGTTTTCATCGTTGCAGTGAAGGTGACCCGTGGTTCTTCCCTGGTCCATACTTTTCCCAAGTTATGGGCACTTTTGCATTCCGAGTCGGTCGATTCGATCCCATTTCAGACACCTTCATCATAAAAAGCGGTCAGTGCAGTGGCAAACCAGAAAAGTTGATCATCATTAAAGTCAGTACTGATCCATTCTGGAAGGGTGCTCCTGGAAAACTGAAGATTCTGAAGCGCAACTGCAAGTTGTCTAATCTTGGCGTTAATACGATCTTCTATAGCTGCATTTTCAACCCCAAGCGCAAGGGCACGCGCCAATCCAAGAAGAATCTCGAGAAATACAAATTTGGCTGATGCTGGATCATCTGGTTGACCGATAAACGACCAAAAATCTCGACCAATTCGACGGTAGACCCTGATTTTTTTGGTCTTCTTGTCAATAAGAACACCTGGGTATTTGACGCGGTCTTCCTCGACAAAACCGTACTCAAGCAGTTTCACCAAAATTTGGTTTTCTTTATTGTTTGTGGTTCGATCTGTCCCATAAGTAAGCCCAAGCACAATATCAATATTATCAACTCCAGGATATGATGATTTTGTTTGAGACGCCCAAATTTCAATATTGTCGCGGATTGCGGCTGTCATGCCCTGTACCTGGGTATCATTAATTGTGTTTGGACCACTCTTGATAGATGTCATGAAACGACGTTTGCCAACAACGCATGATCGATCAATCTCCCGCCATTGAGAAGTTGTTCTTTGACGGGCACGATTCTCACGCGACAATCCATTGAGAGCATCAAATTCAGTCTGTTTTTCCGGAGGGTCAGTCCACCTGACGTCGGCTCGAATTGGGTATTGTCCTACGAATGCCGCCTCGACAGATTTTCCGAATGAAGTTTCCAATGCCATATATAACTTACTGTTAAACAGGAATCTGCCAAATGCTGTTGGATCATCGAGATTTGTGACACTGGCAGCAGTCATGAGCACATATGGGTTTGCACGATAATCCGAAAGTCCGTCGCGTCTTTCAAAAGCAGCAGGCACATTCTTACTGATGTATTCGGACAAAAGTCCGCAGAGGTTATTTATTCGCTTGCGGTTTACCTTTTTGAAAAGGGTATAAACCTCACCGGGATCGAACCGATGACAATTGGCTTTCAATATGTCGAAAAACGGATTTTTTAATCTTTTAGCCATTATCCATCCTTAACCAATAACACGTGTGCGCCGCAATGTTTGCGGTGATTCATATGTATTTTTTGAATTGTCTTCGCCATCCTTCCAGACAAACGTCTTGCCAGATTTAAACCATTGCCTTGTCCTGATATGTGACTGGAGGTAAATGATCCTATGGTTTTTCGGTGCGTCAACTAAATGGTCATCATTTCCATCTATGCGGTCGAGAAATTCGGCAATCGCATTCCCAGAGACGATTCCGAGACGCACAGGGACGGCATTTCCTACTTGAGCGTACTGCTGGGCAGCCGTACCGCAAAACGCCCAGTCAATCGGGAATTCCTGGATCAACGCATATTCTTTCAAACTGAGTGCCCGTACTTCTGTGGGATGGCAAAGTGACGTGCCGGCATGATTTGGCATTGTTACCAGAGTTGGACATGGCAGGTCGAAGGTGAGCCTGCGCCACCAACCTGACCGACCTCCTTTGGCAAACCAAGCACGCCCCATGGACTCTTTCTGAATTTCCAGCGGCAAACTGCGCCAGTTCGATCCTTCAGGAACCATAGCCAAATAGGATTTCTTGCGCGGACTGAAATCCATGATAACGTCGCCGGGGTTATCTAGATGGCCAATTGCGTCACGGAGTGTCCGCCACGGCTTGACTCTGCCATCCTCTTTAACAAATTCGGATGATGATCGACCATTGTTTGGTGCGCACGGAGACCCGTGAGTTGGATTTGGAAAATCAAACTGGATGCCGAGGCGATTACCGATAAATAAAGCGCGCTCGCGCAATTGAGGCGCACCATAATTAACGGCATTAACCTCGAAACAGTCCATATGATACCCGCACCCTTCAACACATGTCAGATCTTCGGCGAATAGGCGTACAACGGATCCTGGCTCCTCTTCAGTCTCCAGTGGAGAACCCCCTCGCTCAGGCCTGGTTGCGATAGGCCTGTGACGCAATGCAGCCGACAAAAGCCCCCTCACGTTTTCCATCAAAAACATGCGAGGTTTCATGCATTCTATAAAACGGAGAAAATCCCATGGCAAAGTTCCCCGTGGATCCTGGATGGTCCCACGTTTGCCAGCGGTACTGAATGCCTGACACGGTGGTCCGCCAACCAATAAGTCAAGCTCCCCAGGTTTCAGACCAGCTGCGGCAAGCACCTTTTTCGGATCAAGGTTGGTGATGTCTTCCTCAAAGATAGCCAAGTGTGTATGGAGTTTTCCTGCCTCCTTGTTGGCACGGATGGTATCACAAAATGATCGTTCCTTATCAACGCAAGCCAAAATATTAAATCGACCTGTCTCATGCAGGCCAATATCTAAACCCATTGCGCCCGAAAAAAGCGAAATGGTACTATACTGTTTAGGATCTGTCCTGCCGCACGAGGTCATGCAAATCCTCTTGATTCTGTGGAAGCGTGAGTTCCAAAAAACGGTTTATGGGAATACCCTGCCTAACACAACTCCTGCCGGACACAATCTCCCCTTAAACATGAAGTATATGAGTATATTTTTAGGCGCACTCACAATCAATAAGGAAAAAGCAACTTCCGACTCCGGAGGGGAACCAAGTTTCTTCTCGAACCGCTCATGCCAACCAAATTTTTCCCCAGAATCCAGATTTCATAGTGAACTTGTTGCCACATTTTGGCAAGGCGATTGGTCACCAATTGCAAGCTCTCTCACCGATCCAGAACGAAACACCCTCTTGGGGAATGAGAAGAAGCCATGATCACTTCATCCAGTGAAAAACCATTGATTTTGCTGGTAGGCGACGATCCGGACACCAGCCGTCTGTTGTGGAACGTTCTGTCGCCGGAGGGGTATCAAATGCGTGAGGCCCACTCCGGCGAGCAGGCGGTGGAGCTGTTTCAGGAGTGTTCCCCGGATCTGGTACTGATGGATGCCAACATGGCCGGGATGAGCGCCTTCGATGCCTGCACCCGCATCAAACACTTGCAAGGGGAGTACGACGTTCCCGTGGTATTCATGGCCGATTATCCCTGCGAAGGAGAGACGTTGCGCAACGTGTACCAGGTGGGGGCGGAGGAGTTCGTTTACAAACCGGTCAATCCGGATATTTTGCGGCACCGCCTGGCGCGTCTGGTGAAGGGTCACCAGGAAAAACGGGTTCTCCAGGAAAAGGAGACCCGCCTGCGGCAAATCCTGGAATCGACAGTGGATGGAATCATCACCATCGACACCCGGGGGATCATTCAATCCTTCAATCCCGGGGCACAACGCATATTCGGTTACGAACCCGATGAAGTCCTTGGCAAGAATGTCCGCATGTTCATGCCTCAACCATACCAGGACGAACATGACGGTTACCTGCAACGTTATTTGCAGGTGGGTGAGACCCGATTTGTAGGACACGGGCGGGAGTTGCAGGGGCGCCGTAAAAATGGTGGCATCTTTCCGCTTTACGTGGCCATCAACAGCATGCGAGTTGGCGGACGGGTTTATTTTACCGGCATTCTCCGCGATATGACCCACGCCAAGGCCGCTGAAGAGGAGATCCAAAAACTGGCCCGGGTGGTTGAAGAAAGCCCCAGCATGATCATGATGACCGACCCGGATGGCATCATCGAATACGTCAATAAAAGATTTCTGACGGTGACCGGCTATGCCGTGCAGGATCTCCTCGGTCAACATGCCGATATGCTCCAAAGTGATGAACAGGCAGAGAACACCCTGACGCACATGTGGCATGCGCTGCGGAGCGGAGATGTCTGGCGTGGCGAAACATTGAATCGCCGCAAGGATGGAACACACTTTTGGGCCGGCGTCACCAAGGCCCCCATCTTTGGCCAGGCAGGGGAGATCACCCATTTTGTGGCCACCTCTTCGGACATCACCGAACGCAAGATCGCCGAAGCGAAGGTGACGTGGAGTCAGGAGTCCCAAAAAGTCATCAATGCCTTGTTGAAGACGGCTGTGGAGGCGCTTCCCCTGAAACGGCAATTGGATCAGGTGTTGGAGATCTTGTTGTCAGCTCCCACCCTCACCACCATGGTGCATGGGGCGATCATGTTGATGGATGATCGCACTTCCGAACTGGTCATGGAGGTGCAACGCGGGTTTCCCTCCGCGCTGCCCCAACGTTGCACGCGAGTGACCGTGGGACATTGCCTGTGTGGCCAGGCAGCCCAACTGCGAGAGATCGTTTATGCAGACGGTTCACTGGAACACTATCCCGAGTTCCATGATCCGGTCCAGAAACCCCATGGCCACTACTGCGTCCCCATCATTGGGGAGATGAAGGTTTTGGGGGTGATTTGCATCTCCACCCAAAAGGGACATCGACGCACGCCGGAGGAAGAGTCCTTTTTGACCTCGGTTGGGCAGACCCTGGCCAACATGATCCAGCGCAAACGCTTTGAAATGGCCCTGCAACGCATCGCCGCCGAGCAGGATGTCATTCTGGCCAATACCGCCGTGGGGATCGCCTATGTGCAGGAGGGGCGTTTCATTCGCACAAACATGCGGCTGGTGGAGTTGATTGGCTGGACCGATCAGGAGTTGCGCGACAAAACAGCCGAGATACTCTTTGCCTCGCATACCGAGTTCCGCACGTTGGCCCGGACAGCGCTGCGTGTCTTGCGGAAAGGACGTACCTTTCGCGCCGAACACATGATGCAACGCAAGGATGGGGGACGCTTTTGGTGCCGTTTGGTGGGCAACTCCGTCGAGGATGACAGCCTGCGCAACAAGGCCATCTGGATCTTGGACGACATCACCCAGGAAAAAGAGGTGGAGGCGGCCCTGCGCCGCGCCAAAGATGCCGCTGAACGGGCCAGTCGGACCAAATCCACTTTTCTGGCCAACATGAGCCACGAAATCCGCACTCCCATGAACGGCGTCATCGGCATGCTCGAATTGCTGGGCAAATCCGCACTGGACCCCACGCAACGTCGTTACCTGGATGTCGCGGTCAGCTCTGCCGACATGCAGCTCAATATCATCAATGACCTGCTCGATTTTTCCAAAATCGAGGCCGGTAAGCTCGATTTGGAACGGGCCCCCTACTCGCTGGTCGATGCTGTGGATGCGGTGACCCGGATCCTTTCCGCCCGGGCGCATGACAAAGGGTTGGAGTTCAATTGTTTTATCGCTCCCGACCTGCCCCATCGGGTGGTCGGTGATCCCATGCGCCTGCGCCAGGTATTGATCAACCTGATCGGCAACGCCATCAAATTTACCGCCAGAGGGGAGGTTTCCATTCGCGTCGAGACCGAGTGGCGAAGCCGGGAGTCGATTCAGGTTCGCTTCCAGGTGCTGGATTCAGGCATCGGCATCGACCATGAAACCCAGAACCGTTTGTTCAACCCCTTTACCCAGGCGGACAGCTCCACCACCCGTGAATATGGGGGCACCGGTCTGGGATTGGTCATTTCCAAACAGCTCGTCGAGGCGATGGGCGGACACATCGGCATGACCAGCCAGTTGGGACGTGGATCGACGTTCTGGTTTTCGCTTCCTTTTGAAATTCGCGAGGGGATCGAGGCGGGAAATCTTGATGCCGTGCGCGAATTGCGGGCCCTGGTGGTGGATGGCAATGAAACCAACCGTATCCTCATCGGTGAGTATCTGGCCTCCTGGGGCACCCACTTTGAAAGCGCCTCGGGGGCGGATCGCGCCTTGGATCTGATCCAAAAGAACAGGCATTCCGGCGAGTTTTACAATCTGATCATCCTGGATATGCAGATGCCGGGTCTGGACGGCCTGGGATTGGCGCGGCGCATTCGCGGCATGTGCGGCACAGCTTCACCCCCCATGCTGATGCTGACCTCGGGTGAACAACCCGATGCATGGACGCTCCAGGAAGCAGGCATCCGCTTCTGTCTGGCCAAGCCGATTGGACAATCCCGGTTGCTCGATGCCATATCCATGGTCGTGGCCGACCAGAGACGGGAGATGACCCCACCCCAACCGGGGAGTGATATACCACACTTCAAAGGCAGGGTGCTGCTGGTCGAAGATGTCTTTGTCAATCGAGAGGTAGCCCAGGGCATGCTCTCCCGCATGGGCCTGGAGACCAACATTGCCAACAACGGTCGCGAAGCCGTGGAACAAATCGCCGCCATTCACTTCGATCTGGTCCTGATGGATGTCCAGATGCCGGAAATGGATGGCATCGAGGCGACCCGCCATATTCGCCAAACCATGACCGATCGACGCATTCCCATCGTGGCCATGACCGCCCACACCCTGACGGGTGATCGGGAACGGTGCCTGGAGGCCGGCATGGACGACTACCTCGCCAAGCCGGTACGCTGGAACGACTTGGCCGGTGTCCTGGGCAAATGGCTCCCCGGAACGATCCGGCCAAGCGTTTCTTCTCCGTCAAATGACCCGCACATTCCCCAACAACCCACTGCCGTTTTCACCACATCCGGCACCCCGGCGACCGTGACCTCACCAGCCCGGAAAAAGACCGGCGGCCTGGATATGGGCACCCTCAAAACCTTGCGCGATATTCTGGCCGGGGCGCCGGGGCGCTTTGCTCTGGTCCTGGAAAAATATCTGGAAGGGGTTCCCAAATATCTCGACGACATGAGCGCTGGGTTCGAAAATGACGATGCAGAAGCCGTTTACCGGGCTGCCCACACTTTGAAATCCCAGAGTCTCTCCGTTGGCGCGGTAGAACTCTCCCGCTATTGCCGGGAGTTGGAGAGCGTCCGGGAGAAAAAAAATCTCCAGGATCTCACCGGGTATTACCAAACCATATTGGCAGAATTTTCCCGTGTCCGCCCCGCCCTGGAAGAAGAGATCAAAAGCGTTGCCGACAGCCGGGGCATCCTTCCCTGAGACAGTTTACCCCCATCAAGCCCGTTTTTGGGCCGGTTCCCGGGCCATGGCACGGGGAACCAGCAAAAATTTATGGTCCTCGATGAGCTGTTTCATGCGGCGGCGATGCGACACGCTCAGAAGGCCTTTTTCCGCCATGTGGGCCAGCTGTTCGACCTCACCATCGCTCAGGCGGGAAAAAATCTTTTTGTAGGAGTTGTAATCCGTTGCTTCACCGAGGCGATCCAGATTGGAATTTCCCAGGACAAATGTCTGTCTCAGCATGGCTCACTCTCCTCGTTGGCGTTGCCCGGTCCTTCTGGTTTTGCAGCTGGATGAGCGACCGGGACACCTACGGGAATATCAACCTGTATGCCACGCGACCCTTGCAGGTTTCATATTAAATAACGACATGAAAATAAACGAGTTATTTTTTAAAATCGGAAAACACCCGATCCGTGAAAGCAGCGACCCGGCAAGAAGGTTTTGCCGGATCCGGCAAATTTTGCCGGATCCGGCAGGGATTGCCGGGCTGAAGGTCAGGTGATCACGGTGGGGCGTTCCCGTCCGGTGCGTTTTTTGATGCCGGCCAGGGAGTCGGCGATACGGATCAAGTCGGCCAACGCCTCCTGGGCATCCAGGCCATGCCGAGCCGTATCGGGCTCATAACGCTCCAGGTAGATGCGCAGGGTGGCCCCTTTGGTGCCGGTTCCCGAAAGCCGGAAGACGATGCGCGACCCATCGGCAAACCCAATGCGGATGCCCTGTTTGGTGGAGACGCTGCCATCCACAGGATCGGTATAGCTGAAATCATCGGCCAGGGTGATTTTGCGTCCCTCGAAGCTTTGTCCGGGGAGGGAGTCGAAACGTTTGATCAGGTCATCCATCAGCCCCTGAGCGGCGGCGGAATCGACCTCCTCATAATCGTGGCGCGAATAGAAGGTGCGGCCATACTGCTGCCAATGGGCGCACAGGATGGACTCCACGGACTCCCGCCGTTTGGCGAGGATATTGAGCCAGAACAAAACAGCCCACAGGCCATCCTTCTCCCGAACGTGGTCGGAACCGGTGCCGAAACTCTCTTCGCCGCACAGGGTGGCGCGTCCGGCATCCAGGAGGTTGCCGAAGAATTTCCAACCGGTGGGCGTTTCATAACAACCAAAACCCTTGACCTTGGCGACACGGTCCACAGCGCCGCTGGTAGGCATGGAGCGGGCCACACCGGCCAACCCCTTTTGGTACCCCGGAACCAGATGGGCGTTGTCGGCCAGGACAGCAAGGCTGTCGCTCGGCGTGACGAAGAAACGTTTGCCCAGAATCATGTTGCGATCGCCATCGCCGTCGGAGGCCGCCCCGAACTCCAGGGCGTGAGCGCCAAGCATGATCTCAACCAACTCTTCGGCGTAGGTCAGATTGGGGTCGGGGTGCCCGCCGCCGAAATCCTCCTTGACCACACCATTCATGACCGTCCCAGCCGGGGCGCCCAGGCGTCCCTCCAGAATGGCCTTGGCATAGGGACCGGTCACGGCATGCATGGCATCGAAACGCATGCCAAAGGCGCCGCTGCGGAACAAATCCCCAATGGCCTGGAAGTCGAACAGGGACTCCATCAATTCTGCATAATCGGCCACGGAGTCGATGACGGAGATGGTCATGTTGCCCAACTTCCGATCACCAAGGGTATCCAGATCCACAGGGGCGGCATCCTCCAAAATTTTGTAGGTCTTGATGCGCTTGCTGTGGTCGTAGATGGCATCGGTCACCTTCTCCGGGGCCGGACCACCATTGCCGGTGTTGTATTTGATGCCAAAATCCCCATCCGGGCCGCCTGGATTGTGGCTGGCGGAGAGGACAATACCCCCAAACGCCTTGCGCTTGCGAATGATGCAGGAGACTGCCGGTGTCGAAAGCACCCCACCCTGCCCCACCAGGACGCGACCAAAGCCATTGGCGGCGGCCATGCGCAGGATGGTGGCGATGGCCTGCCGGTTGTGATAGCGGCCATCTCCCCCCACGACTAGAGTTTGGCCCTGAAATCCTTCCAGGGAATCAAAAATGGACTGGACAAAATTTTCCAGGTAGTTGGCCCCCTGAAATACGGTGACCTTTTTACGCAAGCCGGATGTTCCGGGTTTTTGATCGGTGAAGGGGGTGGTGGAGACGCTCTTGACAGTCATGGTTTCCTCTCGCGACGGGGTAGGGTACGGGGCAAACCGCTCTTCAGGATCCTGATTTCGTCAGTATAATCCCGGAATGGCCGATTTCCCAACCCCTGGCGAAAGGCGTCAGAAAAGGCGGGGAACAAAAGCCATATCGTTGGCCAGACGCACGCTTTCACCAGCCTGGACAATGACGAACAGGCCCTGTTTCATGGCAAACTGCTCGACCCCCTGGTCGATGACGATGCCGGCGACCGCCCCCATGATCCGCCTGTCGGCATACTCCGGGTAAAACTCCTTGAATTCACCCAATCTCTCCATATGCCGGCGCACATCGTCCACTTTCAACTCGCTTTTGACCTCCACGATCACGACGGCTGTCCCGTCGATCACCAACAGGTCGATCTCCATGTGCCGGTTGCCGGGCAGGGATGCCCTGGTACGCGGATGCACCTTGTGGACAGGTATACCCCGCTCCATGAACATGGTCTCGCAGGCTGGCGCCACCAGTCCCTCGACAAACTCCCCCCAGCGGCCACCCAGATTGCCAACCAACTTTGAAACCTCCTTGAGCTTGCGGTCGGTTTCCTGCATCTGCCTGTCGGTCTTGGCGCTGCTCTCCTGCATGGCCCGCCTGATTTCCTGGAATTCACGCTCCCGTTCTCTGGATCTGGCTTCCGCTCTGGCTTCCGACTCCTTGAACATGCGGTTGGTCTCTTCAAACATCTTCCAGATGTCATCGATCGTCACATGTTGGGACATGGATCCACCCCTGATGGTATAATTGTTGAAAGGACTGTCAGACAAACTCTTCCACACCAAACTTTTTTTGGAAGAGCGCTGAACGGTCACATCAGAAGAGACGGGGAACAAAAGCCATATCGTTGGCCAGACGCACGCTTTCACCAGCCTGGACAATGACGAACAGGCCCTGTTTCATGGCAAACTGCTCGACCCCCTGGTCGATGACGATGCCGGCGACCGCCCCCATGATCCGCCTGTCGGCATACTCCGGGTAAAACTCCTTGAATTCACCCAATCTCTCCATATGCCGGCGCACATCGTCCACTTTCAACTCGCTTTTGACCTCCACGATCACGACGGCTGTCCCGTCGATCACCAACAGGTCGATCTCCATGTGCCGGTTGCCGGGCAGGGATGCCCTGGTACGCGGATGCACCTTGTGGACAGGTATACCCCGCTCCATGAACATGGTCTCGCAGGCTGGCGCCACCAGTCCCTCGACAAACTCCCCCCAGCGGCCACCCAGGTTGCCAACCAACTTTGAAACCTCCTTGAGCTTGCGGTCGGTTTCCTGCATCTGCCTGTCGGTTTTGGCGCTGCTCTCCTGCATGGCCCGCCTGGTCTCCTGCCAGTCACGTTCCATTGCCTTGGATCTGGCTTCTGCTTCTTTGAATCTGGCTTCTGCTTCTTTGGCTCTGGCTTCTGCTTCTTTGGCTCTGGCTTCAGCCCTGGCCTCTGCTTCTTTGGCTCTGGCTTCAGCCCTGGCCTCCGACTCTTTGAACATGCGGTTGGTTTCTTCAAACAGCTTCCAGATATCATCGATTGTCACATGTTGGGACATGGGTGTCTCCCGTGGTGGCACATGTGTCGAAAAGAGAGTCAAAAAAACGGCGGAGTCAATAGTACATCTTAACCTGGTTTTAGAATCTCACAGTCTTTAATTGTGGTCCAATATAGCCAACCAGGATTTTACCCGGTCCCGGGGTTGGATCGTAGTAAATGCGCCATTTGTCGCCAATTTTGACGTGGTGATTGAAAACAAGGCTGCCACCTTCAGGTGTAATGAAAGTTCTCTCTTTACCATATCTGTCCAAGGTTGCCTGAGATTCTGGGGACGAACGGCATCTCAAGGATTTTTGATCGAAGTGACCACCTGACCATTTTTGACAATATTCCTCCAGACAACGCAAGCCAACCAGAAACCACTTTACCGTCTCACGGGGCAGGTTTTGCATCTGTTTTTCAACCTCTGCGCAAAACGCCAGAGACGGAAAGAGAGAAGATCGTCTATTCCATACAAACTTCAAATGTATTTTTTTGTGCGTAATCGTACAATACAGATTTGAAATCTACAAAATTGACAATATCTCCATTTAATGGTAATGCAATATTGCCAATCTGTTGGTTTATTGGGTTCAAATAGTATGTTTGCATCAAAAGCAAGAACCCCTGAATAACAGACGACTTCCCCGTTCCGTTCAGTCCCGTCAAGAGCGTCAGATTGGCCAGAGAGATTGAAGCGGATGCAAAACACTTGAAATTCGTCAGATGGATGAATCGGATCACGCTCCGGGCTCCTTCTCGACAACCCTCCTGGTTGGATTGATACGACCGTAAAGATTCAACCGGACAGCCTCAGGGGTACCCTTTTCAATCATGAAAAGCGTCATTTCGGTCTCCTCGATACGGCGTTGCACATGGCGTGGCAGGTCGGTGAAGCCCTTCCCCTCAAATTCCTTCAGGAACTCCAATTTTTGCGGCAGCAATCCGTTGTCGGGATCCTGGGGAAGAACAAAATCCCGCACTGCCTCGAACCGTTGCCAACCATCGACGACGATCCACTTCTCCTCGTCTTCGACATCGACACAAAAGGCAGGCAACGGAATGCGAATCAGGACGGACTCGATCAAACGGCTTTGGTCAGCGTGACTCCACACCTCACGGGGCGGCTGACCCGGCGAAAGGTCCACTCTCCCCTCACGCATGCGCTTGATGAGGGAAGCCAGAACCATCTGTCTGATTTCAATCTTGACCTGTCGCGGATCAAGATGGGATGCGGGTCCGGGATTAGCCATGCGCCTCCGTCTTGGCCGCCGGGGAGTTGGGCTCACCTTCCTTGGGTCGGAAGGTGGAGCGCAGATTAAGCTCGCGCAACTGCTCCATGGCTACAACCGAGGGGGCCTGGGTGAGAGGACAGGCGGCTTTTTGTGTTTTCGGGAAGGCGATGACCTCGCGGATGGAGTCCAGGCCGAGCATGAGGGTGATCAGGCGATCCAGACCCAAGGCCAGGCCACCATGCGGAGGGGCGCCATAATCCAGGGCCTTGAGGAGGAAGCCAAATTTTGCTTCGGCTTCTTCCTTGCCGATGTGCAAAAGTTCGAGCATGCGCAACTGCACATCAGGGTTGTGGATACGAATGGAGCCGCCACCCACCTCGGTGCCGTTGAGGACAAGATCATAGGCCTGGGCACGCATGTTCATCAGGGTGGGATCGGCGATCCCGCCGGTCAGTTGCACACCGGTGGCCTGGCGAAACGCGGGCAGATCGTCCGGGTGCGGTGCGGTGAAGGGGTGATGCACCGCCGTATACCGCTTGGCCTCCTTGTCCCAATCCAGAAGGGGAAAATCGGTGACCCACACCAGGGCAAAGCGGCGGTTGTCGAGCAGGTTCATGTCGTGCGCCACCTTGACCCGCAGGCGCCCCAGGGCTTCGTTGACAATACCCGCACGATCCGCCCCGAAAAAGATCAAATCACCCGGCTCGGCGCCCGAGGCGGCCTGGATGGCGGCCTTTTCGCCATCGGAGAAAAATTTGACGATGGGCGATTGCCAGCCATCCTCCTGCCAAGGGCCGTTGACCTTGATCCAGGCAAGCCCCTTGGCCCCGTAAACGGCGACGAAAGCGCCATAATCGTCGATCTGCTTACGGGTGAGCTTCCCGCCACCGGGCACCCGCAAAATTTTGATGACGCCATTCAAGCCCCGGGCACCGGGAAGATTGGCCGTCTCGGCAAACACCTTGAAGCCGGTTTGGCGCATGGCCTCGGTTATATCGGCCAACTGCATGGGGATGCGCAGGTCCGGGGCATCCAGGCCATATTTCTCCAAGGCTTCCGTATAGGTGATCCGGGGAATAGGCAGCGCAAGATCCAGGTCCATGGCCACCTTGAAGACGCGGGCGACCATCCCTTCCACATGGGTGATGACATCGTTGACCGCGACGAAAGACATCTCCAGATCGACCTGGGTGAATTCAGGTTGCCGGTCGGCGCGCAGATCTTCATCGCGGAAACAGCGGACGATCTGGAAATAGCGGTCGTAGCCGGAAATCATCAGCAATTGCTTGAAAAGTTGCGGTGATTGCGGCAAGGCGTAAAACTGGCCAGGATTGACCCGGGAGGGAACCAGATAGTCCCGCGCCCCTTCGGGGGTGCTGCGGGTGAGCATGGGCGTTTCGATCTCCAGGAACCCGGCCTGGTCCAGATCCTGCCGGATGGTCTGCATCACCCGGTGACGAAACATCAGGTTGTGTTGGATCGCAGGCCGGCGCAAGTCGAGAAACCGCCAGGTGAGACGGGTGCTCTCGCCGATGTCAGGGTCATCCAACTGGAACGGCAAGGAAAGAGAGGTGTTGAGAATGTCCAGGCGATCGACGTTGACTTCGATCATGCCGGTATCCAGGTTGGGATTTTCCGTCTCCTTGGGGCGACGGGCCACTTCTCCCTCCACCCGGATGACAAACTCGCTGCGCAAATCGTGCGCCTGGAGGTGGACCTGGCTCTCCCGTTCCGGGCTGAACACCACCTGGACGAGGCCGGTACGGTCCCGCAGATCGACAAAAATGACGCCGCCGTGGTCCCGGCGGCGATTGACCCATCCGCACAATTGCACACGCTGACCGAGCAGGTTTTCTCGAACTGTGTTGCAGTAGTGGCTGCGTTTCATGCCATTCTCCTTGCGACCGGTTGCCTGGGCCGGCTCATGGTGCCGATTCGGATGCAGCAGGGGTAACGATGGGTGAGGCGATCTGGGTGACCACATCGTCTGGATCCGGCTCCTCGGACGCAGAAATCTCCAGAGGAAGCTCCTCCACCGGGAGGTGATTCCGGGCGCGGGAGAGGGAGTCGTTGACCATCTGGGTCATGTAGGCCTTCTCCTGGGGCCGGAATTGATGACTGAGTTCCAGAGCCCTTTCGTAGGAGGCTATGGCCTGATCCCATTGGTCCAATCCGTGCCGCAGCAACCCTTTGAGGTAGTGGGTAAAGGGGTTATTGGGTTCACCCTCCAGGGAGGTTTCGACCCAGGTGTCGGCATTGTCCGGATCGCCCTGATCCAGGTAGAAGGCGGCCAATTTTTGGGCCACCTGCCAGGCGGAAACACCGCGACACTGGTCGTATTCGTCCAAAAGAAACTCTTCAGCCTCCTTGGGCCTCTCCAGCTCGACAAGCCACTCGGCATAGCGAGCGACCCAATAATCGTAGAGCATAAAAGCTTCATCGCGGGAGCCATCCAGGACTGTCTTGAGCAGTTGAACCGCCGTATCGAGCTGACCGGCCTGATAGTACGCCGAAGCCATCTCACTGCGAGCGAGAACCGAGGCCTTCCCCCAGGGAACCCTGTCCAACGCCTCGGTTCCCATGGATTGAATCAGCGTGGCGATGGCCATGTTGCGGATGGTGGGGGTCGGAGATCCCAGTTTCCAGGTGACGGGCTCTTCCTTATCAAGGTGGCATTGTTTATATTTTTTCCCGGAACCGCAGGGGCAGTGATCGTTGCGACCGACCTTGGGAACAGGTGTGGTGTGTTGAGGACGGGCAAGAAAACCCAGTTCCGGACGCGGGGCCATATCCTTCAGACGCTCGGCAAGATACAGATACCACTTGAAAAGGGGGGCCTGGACGATGTTGTCATCATCGGCCAGCCAAGCGGCCAGCCGGGGGGTATCGGGTTCCTGGACGGCCCGGACCAACGCCTCGGCATAAATATGTGGTTCGTTGAGATTTTTTGGGGAACCCACGGTGAAAACTCCTTTTTTTCCGGATATGCCAGTTCCAACGGACCTGAACGTCTGGTGTATCTGCCAGTGGACCTGAACGTCTGGTGTATCTGCCAGCCAGGGGCGATATTAAACGACTTTCCCTGCTTCTGGCCAGAGCCAGTCGATATTTGCCTTTTGCCAGGAGATGTTATCATCTCCATTTATGCCACGAGAGACCGCTTTGATTTGCGGCAAAGGAGCCGTTCATGACCACACGTACCCGTTTTGCCCCGTCACCAACCGGTTTTCTGCACATTGGGGGCGCCCGAACGGCGTTGTTTTGTTATCTCTTCGCCCGTCACACAGGGGGAACCTACATTTTGCGGGTGGAGGATACGGATCGGGAACGTTCCACGCCGGAAGCGGTGGAGGTGATCTTGCAGGGTTTGAACTGGCTGGGGCTTAGGCCGGACGAAGGGCCTTTTTTCCAGTCCGACAATACAGAGTTGCACCGACAGACAGCCCAGGAGTTGGTCCGTGCAGGCAAGGGGTATCGTTGCTACTGCACGCGAGAAGAGCTGGACGCCATGCGTGAGGAGCAGCGACTCCGGCAGGAGAAGCCCCGCTACGATGGCCGCTGCCGGGAACGCACCGGACCGGAGCCAACAGACCGGCCCTTTGTGATCCGTCTGAAAACACCGCGCACGGGGAATGTGGTCTGGGATGACGAGATCCAGGGACAAATTCGCGTCAGCAATACGGAGTTGGATGACTTGATTCTGCTGCGCTCCGACGGGTCTCCCACCTACAATCTGGCCGTTGTGGTGGATGATCACCACATGGGAATCACCCACGTCATCCGGGGAGAGGATCACGTCAGTAACACGCCCCGGCAGATGCATATTTTTGAGGCCATGGGGTGGACCCCGCCCGTCTATGCCCACATGCCCCTGCTACACGGGACCGACGGGGCCAAGCTATCCAAACGTCATGGCGCGGTCTCTGTTCTGCAATACCGGGACAATGGCTATCTGCCCGAGGCGGTCAATAACTACCTGGTACGCCTGGGATGGTCACACGGCGACCAGGAAATATTCACCATGGCCGACATGGAGCACCTGTTCGAGGTGCGAGATGTGGGGCGTTCGGCTGCCATTTTCAACCTCTCCAAGCTGGATTGGATCAATGGGCACCATATCCGATCCACCACACCGGAAAAGTTGCTGCCTGAATTGATTCAGCACCTGGAACGATTGGGGATCGAACAACCAGACCCCGTTTTTGTACAGGCCATTCTGCCCACCGTGCGCGAACGGGCCAAAACCATGGTGGAGATGGCTGAAAAAAGCCTGTTTTATTTCCAGACGCCCCGGGAATATGACGAAAAAGCGGTGCAGAAGCACCTGCAACCACCCATTTTGGAACCGTTTGCTGCCCTGGTGGTCGCCTTGACTGGCCTGCCGGAGTGGTCCGCAACCGCACTGGAAACGGCGTTCAAGCAAACCATCGCCGACCACGGGCTCAAAATGGGGCAGTTGGCCCAGCCAGTCCGGGTGGCCATCACCGGCTCGGATGTCTCCCCCAGCGTATTCGAGATTCTTGCCCTGCTGGGTCGGGAGACCGCCCTGGCCCGCCTGCAAACCTGCCTGGCCTTTTTCAGAGAGCGCCAAGGGCAGACATGAACGGCTGGTGTAACTATTCGGCACCCTTGCAAAATAAAACCTGGACATGAAAGCCTTTGTCAGGGCTTCGCCCCGAACCCCACCAGGGCGCTGCCCTGGACCAAGCCAGGGAGCCAGCCCCCTGGACCCCGATTCATGGCTTGCCTGCACATCAAATCAACACGGTTGAGCCACCAGCCCCCTGGACCCCGATTCGTGGCCGGGTGGTGAATCGTTACAGGAAATCACGGCCATATCAAGAAGGAGCGGCGTCGGGCATGCCATCTCTGGGACAGACGAAAGAGTCGCCGAGAATCGATTCGTCCGCTGGCACACGACCTGAAAAAGGTTGTGGAACCACCTGGCGTCGCATGCACTCCTGCTGGATGGCTTCCAACAATACTTCGGCCAGGGCGCCATAGGGGGTTGCAGGAGCGGCGTGCTCGCGCAAACCCTGGACCATGGGTTCGATCCAGCGCCCAAGGTGATGTTCGAGAAACTTGACCCCGGCATCGGCAGCAATCTGCTGCTGTTCGCTCCACCCCTCATTACAGGCATAGGCCTCTTTGACCAGGAGCAAACTGTAAAATTCCAGTTCGGTGCAGAGGTGATCGGGAAGATCGGGTTGGGTGGGAGAGGGCTCCACGCCAAATGCCCGATAAAAACCGCTGATGTCCGCCAACTCCACCGGCTGCCCGCCAATGCGACGCGCATCACCATAAGATGTTTCGTGTAACGAACACACCCCTTTACCCAGGAACAAACGAACATGCTCCTCCTGGAAGGCCGCCTCATCGACCTGGTCCCAGATGGCACGCAAGGCGGTCGATGCGGGAGTGGGCGCTCTGGGGATGGTATCGAAATCCGCCAGAAGTTGGGCCAGATGACCTGGATGGGGATATGCGAAACCCCGAGCGAGAAAACGCAAGAAGGCGGCTACAGTCAACAACTCCTGTAGCCGCCCTTCCAGATCATCCGGGCCGGAAACAGTCTGTCCTTGCCCGTTCATATGTACCCCTCTTTCATTTGGCGAGAGCGACCGGCAACCAATCCGACCAGGATTTGCGCGCCCCCACCTCTTTGCCGCCCCCCTCCCAGACGGCGAAAGCGGCCACGGTTTGCCCACCCGGTTCCAGACGCGGGGAGTTGGCGGAGTCGGGAGCCAGAGGGACGGCAATGACAACATGCCATGCGCCATCCTTCCAGACACCATTGCCATCAGCCTCCTGGTGCTGTTTGACGGTCAGGGTGCCAAACCCTTCGGCCACCTGATCGAGAACCGGACTGTCGCGATGCTTGGCAACCGGATTATCCACGCCACCAGCACCCATGTAAGCGCGCATATCCAAGGTGTTGAGCACCTGATCTGGATAGAGATCCGACTGGGCATAGGGGTAAAGATCGCGGATCGTCATGTCGCGTTTGCGTGCCAGGTCAGCCTGAAAGGCCGCCCGCCACTGGATGATGTTGACCCGTTCACCAGGGGCACCCATCATCGGGTTGACGGCGGCATCAGCCCGATACCGCACGGGCAGCTCCACTGCGACCTGGTCACCAAACCGATCGACCACCACCCGATCACTCTGGGTGGGATCCTCCCATTCGAGAAGAAGGGAGAGCCATTGACCGTTATGCACGGAACGCACGGTCATGGCAGTAACAGCCGGTTGATTGTTTTGTGGCTCGGTCACGTTCTGCGGCTGCAAAGTGACGGCAACCGATTGGGTCTGTGCCCAAACTTTGGCGCCGGGGTCGAGAACCGGCTCCTTGCTGACCACCCGGAGGGCATGAAGTGCCCCGGCAGGAGGCGTGGCAGGCTGGGTGGGCGCGGTGGCATAGTGGATAGCGGCTGTGGCTGGCGCCGCCGGTGTTTGGGCCTCGGTCCCGGCGGCGGTGGCGTTCCCCGCCATCCCGGCGACCAGGGCCGACAGCCAAAAGGCTCTGTTCCATCCGTTCATGGCTTCTCCCCCGTCAGGTGATGTTGCTGCGATGAGTTTTATAGGTCTCGTCGTAGGCTACACGCAGGAATATGGGCTCGCGCATGGGCACCCGGACCAGTTCCTTCCCCTGCTCATCGAAACCAACGGCAGCATCCCCTTCCACCCGGAAGCGGTCGATGATCATGGGAGTGGCCCCGAAGAGCAACAACGCCGCGAGGAGCTTCTTGTCATCGACTGCCTTGCGGTACATCTCGACGGCCTGGGTCACGCCACCACCAAACATCTGTTGCGTATAGGCGGCGGGGACGTGAATCGGCGGGATATAGTAGACGTTGGGCTCCAAACCAAGCTGCGGGAAGAGCGGCTTGGCGATTTTCAACACATGGACCAGATAGTCCAACGGATTGTCGTCACGCGCCTTGTCGGGAGCGGAGATGAAACCCTGTAAACGGATCTTGCCGATGCAGGTGATGGTACACTGGGTCTGCCTCCCCCCCTCCACCGCCGGATAGCAGCCGACACACTTTTCCGACGTGCGGGTCATGCTGTTGAAGAACGGTTTTTTGTAGGGGCAACCCCGGACGCACTCCCGATAGCCACGGCAACGCAACTGATCGACAAGCACAATGCCATCCTCGGGCCGCTTGTAGGCCGACTGCCGAGGGCAGGCGCCGACACAGGCCGGGTAGGTGCAGTGGTTGCAAATGCGGGGCAGATAGTGCATCCACTGCATGTGGGGAACAGTGATGTAAGCCCCCTGGGTCATGTTGCCGGTGCAATCGTCCTCGCTGATATTCGGATGGGCATAGTCCATGTCATCGGGGAGGTAGCCCAGCACCCGCTCGCCGGCGGGCGCAGCTTCGAACAGAGTCTTGCCTTGGTAACTGGGACCGTCGATATCCTGCACGCCCAGCTTTTCCAGAATTTTCACATCCCATCCCAGCGGGTAGTATCCGTAGGGCTTGGTTTCAACGTTGTTCCAGAACATGTATTCCTGGCCCCGACTGGAGGTCCAGGTGGTTTTACAGGCCACAGTGCAGGTCTGGCACGCAATGCACTTGTTCGTGTCCATGACCATGGCAAACTGCTTCTTGGGCCGGGCTCCCTCGTAGGGGTACTCCATCTCCCGGCCTATCTGCCAGTTGTGTACTTTCGGCATCGTCAGACTCCTTGCTGGCGTCGTCGCTTGGCTTACGCCTTGGTGATCTTCACGAAACCGCCTTGGACATACTGCTTCAAGGCAGCGCTTTCATTACCGGGACGCAGTCCCAGTTCCACCGGTCGCCACTTGCCGATGCCACCAATGCCACCATTCTCTGCCTTGGTGAATTTGGCGATGGATTCGCGCGGAGCATTGGTCACGCAGTGGACATCGACGTTGAACCCTTTGGTCACCTCGTTGGTCCAAGACTTCCGGGTGATGAGGGTGGCGGTCTGGTGGGTGGGTTTGAGCCAGGAACGGGTGAGGCTCTGATGTCCACCATAACGGAACAGGGATTGGTAATGGGTCTCGGCGTTCTTGGCAATGCCGTCCGCGCGGCTCTCGTGAGCCTTGACCGAGCCGGGAGTGGCCATGTACCCGTTGAACCACATGCGGGTGATCCCCATGGGGGTGCCGGGATAGTAGCGGGCACGACAAAGCAGACGAGCCACCTTGTACTCGTCCTTGCGCTTGGGATCGTTCCAGCCGCGGAAAGGGAGATCGTTCGGGTCGCCGTCGACATGGACGTAATCCCCATCCTCGATGCCCATGGCCTTGGCATCTTCCGGATTGATATCCACATACATTTCGCCGACGCTCGGCATGCGCTTGTCGCGCCGGTACATGTCGCCGAAAGGCCCGAAGAGCGCCGACATGAAGTCGGTATCGATCGGGGTGGTATGGGCGCCATGCCGATATTTCGGGGTGTGGAAAACGTGATCCCACCCTCTGTCCTTCAATGGGTGCGCGGTGGCCATCAACTGTTCCACCGTGTAGGTCGTGTTGCGCATCTGCCGGGTGGTATGGGTACGGTCCCCGTCGGGAATCTGCCAATCCGCCGGTCTCTTGGGTTTGATCGCCGGATGAGCAGCGGCAACGATGGCGCAGGGATCGTGGAACGTGGCATCGGAAGGTTCCCGATGCACGATCAGGTTTTCACCCGCCTCGATGAATTCAAGCTCTGGACGATAATACTCCAGCCGTCCGGTTTTGGTGTGCCAGGGTCGGGACTCCTGCACCTGTTCGTAGCTGTTGATGCGCGGATAGGTGCGGGTGTTGAGCAGGGCGGGAATGCCCTGTTTGGCCAGCACTTCCAGGTCGGCGAATCGATAACCCTTCAGGGATGTCGAGCCGTTGATCATCCGTTGCATGTACACCTCGGGACGTCCCTCGGCAATGAAATGCCACATCTGGCTAAACCGCTCATCACCGGTCAACTTAGCCATCTCCCGGGCTACAAAGAGATAGGTTTCGTTGTCAGAGACGGTGGCATAGGTCCGTTTGATCGGAGTGCGTGGATAGACCTGGAAGAACGGGTTGGTGTTCGATCCGGTGAAGTCGGGATATTTCAACTCCATCCAGGAATCCACCCCGTAGACGATATCGGAAAATTCGCAGGAGGCGGTCCACCACCATTCGTTGTAAACCACGATCTCCACCTTGGGCAGGGTATTGAACACCACGTCGTACATACCCTTCTGGTTGCCCAGGCTGGAGTTGGAATTGACCTGCCAGATCGCCTTGGTCGGGGTGGGTACATGAGCGCCGGCAGTGATCTTCTTGTTGCCAGCTTTCATGAGCCGCTCACCATTGGCCCAGTAGTGCATCGACTCGGGACGCAGATAGAGATGCGGTTTGGCCAACCCGTCCGGGTCAAGCTGCGGATGGAACGGATTCTCCAGGGTCCAGCTCGGCACGCCGGAGAAGAGGGTGTTCTTGTAAACGCCGGCGTAGCTGCCGACGTTCCCGCCATGCCGCCCCAGGTTGGCGGTCAGGGCAGCCACGAGCAGAATGCCGCGATCCTTGTTGTCGTTGTTCCAGAACTGGTTCGGACCCATGCCGACGGCAAAGAGGGTCTTGCCACGATTTTTGGCGATATCACGGGCCAGGGTCTGGGTAGCCTGCTCCGGCGCCCAGGTGATCTGTCTGACCTGAGCCGGCGTCATGTTGTCGTCCAAATACTGTTTGGTCAGATCGTACACCGTGCGGCACGCAACCCTCTTGCCGTCGACCAGGGTCACCTCGAAGCTGCCCTGCAGGGCCGGGTCGAGACCCAGTTTCTCGAAATGGCTGCCAACCTGGTCGTGGGTCACGGCCACGGCGGCGTTCAGTTTGCTGTCCCACATGACGAAGTCAGCAAACTCGCCCGCCAGAGCCTCCGGAATCTGCACCCCTCTTTGGGCGGTGGTCGGCGCCGGTTTCTCCCCTTTCGGGACCACCTGCGTCCAGTTTTGCAGGGCGCTGTTCACATGACCGGCAAACACATCCTTGGCCTGCAACCGGTCCAGGGTATCCATCCGCACCAGGGTGGGCAGATCGGTGTATCGTTTGACAAAGTCGGTGTCGACGAGATTTTCCGCCATGAGCACCTGGGCCAGTCCGAGGGAAAAGGCCGGGTCGGTACCGGGGCGAATGACAACGACATCATCGCACTTGTTGGCGGTGGAGGAGTACTCCACAGTCACGGCGACGGTCTTGGCGCCTTTGAGCCGGGCTTCCGAGAGCCAATGCCCATCCGGCATCTTGGTCGAGATCCAGTTCATGCCCCAGGAGATGACCAGGCCGGCGTTTTCGGCATCGAACAACTCGAAGTCGTTGGTCTGGTCGCCAGTCACCATCGGATGGCCGGGGGGGAGGTCGGTATGGAAAGAGTAGGAATCCCAGGAGCCGGAGCCCTTGGCATCGGCTTCAGGCACCTTGCGCAGATGGGCATCAAGCAGCGCCATGGAGTTGCCCATGCGGAAGGCGCCGAAGATGCGCAGGGCGCCCTGCATGGCCATGCCGCCGCGAAACTTCGTGACCCGGGTGCCGGCGCCACCAACCGCCTCCACCATGTCGGGATCGTACCCCTGGGCCAGCAAATATTTCTTGCCCTGATCGCCGGTGTAGGTCTTGGCAATGTTGTACAGAGCCTTGGCATGATAGACAGAGGCCTCCTTGGCCGTCACCTTCACCCAGGAGTCCCAGCCACGACGCATCAGGGCAGGGGGGGCCGCTCCGGTGTTGGGGTCGCGGGGAAATCCCTTGTCGGCCCACTCCTTGAATCCTTTCCGCAAGAACGAACCGTTGACGCGCCGGTCACCGTAGAAACGCCGGGCCAGCACAAGACCCTTCTGGCAGCAGCGCGGATCCCAGCGATGGGTCGCCTGATTGCCATAGAGATCCTGGGCCTTGCCGTAGCCGTAGGTCGGCTCGATGCGCACAATCACGTCGTTCTTGACGAAGGCATTGAGCAGGCAGTTGTGGGTATCGTTGGGACAGCACATGAAGACAAAAGTCTTGTCATGCCGGAAAATATCCCTGTAGATTCTTTCCCAGTCACGATTGGGGTACGCCGCCAGGGGGTTCTCCACCTGGACCGGCGAAAGAAAGCGGAACCCCGCCATCACCTCGCCCGGCACAGCCAGAGTTCCCATGCCGGCCACGCCAACCGCCTGCAGGAAACGCCGCCGCGACAACTGGTTCGTTTCTGAACTCATTTCGTCTGCCTCCCGAAGCCTGTGTCCTTCTTTCGCCGCATGCAGTCGTTGCCTGCACACCGCCTCCACGTTTCACATGCTTGACCTTGCAAACACATCAACGCACTCAACCATCAGCAAAATACCCGCACAGGGCCGCCCGAGCGTAACCATGCGACCAAATCCCCAAAGGGACGGAACGCACACCCCTCCGCCAGCACTGCCGCCACAGCCCAGCAGACCAAGTATGCTGCATGGCACATTCACACATGATCCATGATCGTTCGAATAGCCAACTTGACCTGCATCAATTTTCGCGCACTTATTTTTCGGGTTCTGTCGCAATTTCTCCCATCGACCCCAGCCAACTGCATTGCAGGCCGCAACAAAAGTTCACAGCAGTCTACCCAAAGAGGGGCAGAATACAAAATGAAAAGATCTTTAAAATTGATCTTGATCAATTTTAAAGCCACAAAAAATAATGGCCAGACCACAGAATGAATAAACAACTGACTGCAAATCAATCAATCATTTTGTTTTTCCACAAATATCACACTACCCGTCCCCCGTCCCCAGCGCATCACCCTGCCCCCCGAAACCCGGCCTGAAAAGCGGCAAAGCTGCCATCTGCAATGGCCAAGCGCATACAGGCCATCAAATCCGTATAATAGTGAAGATTGTGCAGGGTCATAAGACGCAAGCCCAATATTTCGTGGTTGCGGAAAAGATGATGCAGGTAGGCCCGGCTGTAATGACGGCAGGCATGGCAACCACAAGTCGGATCCACCGGGTTGGGATCCTCGCGATACTCGGCCCGTTTGATGTTCATGACCCCGTCGTGGACAAAAAGTTGTCCGTTGCGGGCGTTGCGGGTGGGCATGACGCAGTCGAACATGTCAACACCCCGGGCCACGGCGGCCACCAGATCACCGGGCTTGCCAACGCCCATCAGATAGCGGGGTTTATGGGCAGGAAGCAGCTCCGGCAAATAGGAGAGAACCTCCAACATCATCTCCTTGGGCTCGCCAACCGAAAGACCACCCATGGCATAACCATCGAAAGCCATCTCCGTCAGGGCAGCCGCAGAAGCCCGACGCAGGTCAGCATGCATGCCGCCCTGGACAATACCGAACAAGGCGCCGCCTTCAGGGCTGCGGGCGGCCAGACAACGTTCTCCCCAACGCAGCGACAGCTCCATGGAACGGGCTACATAGTCCCTCTCAGCCGGATAGGGGGGGCACTCATCAAACTGCATCATGATGTCGCTCCCCAGAGCCTCCTGGATGGTCATGACACTCTCCGGCGACAAAAAACAGGCCGATCCATCCAGATGGGAACGAAAGGTGACCCCCTCCTCGGCGATGGTGCGCAAAGCCCCCAGACTGAACACCTGAAACCCGCCGGAATCCGTCAGTATGGGACCGTGCCATCCCATGAAACGGTGCAAACCACCCAATTTGGCAACAGTCGCATGCCCTGGCCGCAGATAGAGATGGTAGGTGTTGGCCAGGATGATCTGGACCTGCATCTCCGTCAACTCGGTCGGATCCACGGTTTTGACAGCAGCCAGAGTCCCCACGGGCATGAAAACGGGGGTCTCCACCACCCCGTGACGGGTCCACAGCCGACCTCGACGGGCACCTGTTGGATCGGTGTGCAACAGATCGAATCGAAAGGTGACCATTCAGCGCCCTCTCAAAAAAAATAGCCGCCGTGTCAAAGTTTTTCTTGCCTCACTTTTCATGTTTGGCTCGTCGTCTCTGGAAAGAGCAGGCAAGCATCGCCATAAGAGTAAAAACGGTACCCCTGGGCGATGGCATGGGCATAGATCCGCTCCAAGCGCGTTTTGCCCACAAAAGCCGCCACCAACATAAGCAGAGTGGAACGGGGCAGATGAAAGTTGGTGATCATGGCATCCACCACACGAAAACGAAACCCGGGCAGAATAAAAAGAGCCGTCTCGCCCGTAAAAGGTCGCAACTCCCCCCGCTCATCCACCGCGCTTTCCAGGGTGCGCACCGTGGTGGTTCCCACGGCGATGACCCGCCCCCCCCGAGCCCGGGTCGCCTGAATACGCTCGACCACGGCGGGTGGAAGTTGACACCACTCCCGATGCATGACGTGCTGACGCAGATCACGAACCCGCACCGGTTGAAAGGTACCCGGCCCGACATGCAGTGTCAGTCGCACGACGCCAATGCCGGATTTCTCCAGACGAGCGAGGAGCGCCATGGTAAAATGCAGACCGGCTGTGGGCGCCGCAACCGCCCCGGGCTGAGAAGCAAACATGGTCTGGTAACGCAACCGATCGATCTCCTGACCAGCCGAGGCAATGTAGGGAGGCAGAGGTATCTGACCATGCCGGGCCAGAGTCGTCATGATCTCCCCCGGCGTCTCCAGATGAACCCGAAAACATCCTGGCAGACGCTCCAGGACTTCGACCTGGAATTCGGGGGCGATCTCGATCCGCCATCCCGGACGAATCGGCTTGTTGGCCCCCAGCAGGGCCTGCCACGTACCGGGGGATGTTTCAGGCCGTAGCAGCAAAATCTCCACCCGACCACCGGAAACACGCCGCCCCACAAGACGTGCCGGCAAAACCTGCGTGTCGTTTTGGACCAACAGATCACCTGGCTGCAAACAGGTGACAAGATCTTGAAAGATGCGATCCTCCATGCCGTGGGGATGGCTAACCAGCAAACGGGCTGCATCGCGCGGCTCGGCAGGGGTCTGGGCAATGCGCTCTCTGGGCAGGGTATAGTCAAAATCTTCCAGTCGCCAACATGGATCCCCTTTCGACACACCCATGAACTCTCCTTCCCCGCTCCTCCTCGTGATCACCCGGCGGCACATTCCGGACACCCTCTGGGATGAACTCCCCGCGCAACTCCCCCCTGCCCAAACCCCGCACCTGTTTTTTACCGGCGAGGGAACCATCCTGGCCACCGCACCCCTCCCCCTCTGGTCCCAGGCCCGGCGTGTGGTTTGCACCCATGCCTTCCTTCAACATTGGCGCCACCCCCCCCCACCCCTTCCCAACCTGACCGCCGGCAGCCTGGCCCATCTGGGGCGTTTATTGCGCGAGTGTACCCTGGCAACCACGCTCCCCTTACCCACCTGGCCGCTGCAACCAGGAACACCCGGCAATAAACAAGTGGCTGTGCCTTTAGGAACAGATCTTGCATCCACGGAAACCCTGGAGTCCCTGCGCCTGGCAGTCGGCTTGGCCGGTTGTCAACACCGGGTGACCATTTACCGCGAAACCGGGTGGAACAGCAACCCGCCCTCCGCCAAAGAGTTTCCTGCGGAGGCCCGGGCCTATCTGGACCTCATGTCCGAATTGGGCATCACGTTTCACTCTGGACCTGAGGGAGGCGAGTCTGTCATCCTGCGGATATGAATTTTTTGAAGAAAACGCAACCATCCGGCGCCCTTTCAAGAAAAGCCCGGATATGAAAGCCTTTGTCAGGGCTTCGCCCCGAACCCCACCAGGACTCCGTCCTGGACCTGCCAGGGAGCCAGCCCCCTGGACCCCGGTTCGTTTCCCTTTTTTTCAACCTGAGAGCACTCCATGACAACGAGGTGGAACCTGTGGGATCGGACCTGGGAGCTCTATGGTCATCCGCGGGTGGTGGCTATTTTTTTTCTGGGATTTTCCAGTGGCCTGCCCCTGGCCCTGACCTTTGGCACGCTCTCCCTGTGGTTGACGGAGGCCGGCATCGCCAAATCCACGATCGGCCTGTTTGCCCTGGCAAGCGCCCCTTACACAGTCAAATTTCTTTGGTCCCCCCTGCTGGACCGCCTGCCTCTCCCCTTGTTCACCGACCGATGGGGACAACGCCGGGGATGGGCGTTGTGCATTCAAATCTTCCTTGCCCTGGCCATCTTTGGCCTGGGATGCGCCGATCCCGCTCATGATCCCCGCCTGACGGGCCTGTTTGCCCTGTTGGTCGCCTTTCTCTCCGCCAGCCAGGATATCGTCATCGATGCCTATCGGGTGGAGAGCCTCGACAAGTCCCAATATGGGGCCGGGGCCGCCATGATCGTCATGGGCTACCGCGTGGGCATGCTGGTCTCCGGAGCAGGCGCACTCTATCTGGCAACTTTCTTTGGCTGGTTCGTCACTTATGCAGTCATGGCAGCCTGCATGGGGGTCGGTATCATCACGCTCCTGGTCAACCCCGAACCCGAACGCCCCCCAGAACCCCTGACCCGCCAACGAGAACAAAAAATCGACTCCTTCCTCACCCACCACTTTGCCGGACAAAGCTGGCTGGCGACCGTCTTGCGCTGGCTTTCCGTGGCCGTGGTGGCCCCATTGGCTGACTTTGTGGCCCGACAACGCTGGTTTGCCATCCTGATGTTCATCCTCCTCTACAAATTCGGCGAGGCCCTGGCCGGGGTGATGTCCGGGCCGTTTTATCTCGACCTGAATTTCTCCAAAATCGAGATCGCCAACGTAAGCAAAATTTTTGGCTTGATCGCAACCCTCGTTGGTTCCGTTCTCGGTGGGCTTGTCGTCCATCGGCGCGGCATCATGGCTTCCCTGCTCTTCTGTGGCCTCCTACAAATGGTCTCCACCCTGGCATTTGTCTGGTTGGCCTACGCGGGTCATGACATCACCATCCTGGCAGCCTCCATTGCCATCGAAAATTTGAGCGGCGGCATGGGAACCGCCGCCCTGGTGGCCTACCTCTCCAGCCTGTGCAACGTGTCATACACAGCAACCCAGTACGCTTTACTGTCGTCGTTCATGGCCTTTGGTCGCACAATCCTCGCCTCATGGGGAGGGTTCCTCGCGGAACGGATGAGCTGGAGCCAATTCTTTCTCTTGTCGACTGTAGCCGCCCTGCCAGGCCTGTTGCTCCTGCTGTGGCTGACAAAACAGCCCCCGTTGGCAACAAAAATGACGCAACACGAGGTAACCCCATGAATTTTCAACTCTCGACCGAACAACCATCGCAACCATGATAAAAGCCTCCATGCCCAGCCCTTCCTGCAAGGGCGTTGGGTCATGACCAACCATCAACCATGACCAGAAAAAATGGCAGACCAAAAACCACCATACGTCAACAAGGATACAATCATGCCAAACAATTTCGAACATGGAAATAACAAAGAGGACAACGAAGGAACCGATCAAGCGGAAAAAGAGGGGAAGAAGAAAAAAAAGGATAAAAAGTCAAACAAGAAAAAATATTTGAAATATCACAAAGAATCAGCAGACAAGGGCAAGGATATTTCCACCGGTCTTTTTGAAAAAGAGATGGGCAAGCTGCAAGTGGAGTTGGTCAAACTCCAGGAGTGGATTCGACAAAAAGGTCTGCGGGTGGTGGTGATCTTCGAAGGCCGCGACGCAGCAGGCAAAGGGGGTGTCATCAAACGCATCATGGAACGGCTGAATCCGCGTATCGTCAAGGTGGTCGCCCTCGGAACACCCTCCACCCGTGAAAAAAATCAGTGGTATTTTCAACGCTACGTACCCCACCTCCCCACCAGTGGCGAGATGGTCATGTTTGACCGGAGTTGGTACAACCGCGCCGGCGTGGAACGGGTCATGGGATTTTGCACGGAAGATGAATATCGCGAGTTCCTGCGCTCCTGTCCCGAGTTCGAGCGCATGTTGACCCGGTCTGGCATCATCTTGATCAAATATTGGTTTTCAGTGAGCGATGATGTCCAGGAAAAACGTTTTCAGGATCGGGTCAAAGATCCCCGCAAACGTTGGAAACTCAGTGATATGGACATGGAGTCCCGCAACCGCTGGGTTGAATACTCCCGCGCCAAGGATGAAATGTTCGCCCACACCGACATCAAACAAGCCCCCTGGTACGTGGTGGATGCCGACTGCAAAAAAAGGGCCCGTATCAACTGCATCACCCACCTGCTCAGCATGGTCCCCTACAAAGATCTGACGCCAAAGCCACTCAAGCTGCCGCCCCGTAAACCTAATGAGGGGTATGTACGCCCACCCATCACCGACCAGACCTTCGTCAGGGATTTCAACGCCCCGGAAGGGGAAACGAAATAAAATCACACCCCGGCAGACACCCGCGCAAATACCTTACTTCGAGCCCTTGCCTGCCATCGCCTGCGCCAGTTTGTCCTTGTTGATGGGTTTCATGATAAACCCGACCCCCATGGCATCGGCACGCTGGCGCATCTTTTCCTGAACATTGGCCGTGACCAGATAGATGCGCATCTCCTTGTTCAGTTCCTGGAGTTTGGCTGCCAGATCGATCCCATTCATACCCGGCATATTGTAATCGATCAGCGCCAGATCAACGACATGCAGGGCAGCCTGTGCAAACCCGTCGTTGCCATCCTTGGCCTCGACAATCTTCCAATCAGGAAAAGCCTGGCCAAAAACGTTTTTCATCATCATGCGGGCCAGACTGCTGTCGTCCACCACCAAAACCGTCTTGCTGCTCATGGATCCCTCACACTTTCTGCCTCTGGCATGGCAAACTCCCCTGGCAAGGAGGCCACGAAATCGAGAATCTCCCTGTTGGCCAGTGCAACCTCATCGACCAAAACACCCCCCCACTCCCGAAGATCGGGAGGAGGGACCGTGGCCGCAAGCTTTTCCAACTGCTCGGCAACCCTGCCCACACGCATGGCCCCCAACTGCCGACTGTTGGATTTGATCTGATGAGCTGCGGTACGAACAAAAGCGACCTGTTGCCGGGCAATGGCATCCCGGGCAGCAAGCGCTCGTTCTGTCATGGCCTGTAGAGAAACCTCAAGGACGTTGGCAAACTCCTCTTCCAGATCGCCCCGCAAACCCACAAGGACATTCCGGTCCAGAATGACAAAAGAGTCCAAGGCAATCACACCCACACTCTCCCCCCAAAAATCCACTCGCCATCCTTCCCAGACAAGTTGTATAACACTTCATCGGGCGCGCATTCAATGCCAGGAATCATTGTGGCATGCAATCAAAGGCTTTTCCTCAGGCCTCCGCGACCCTGGCATGGGGCGCGAGCAGAGGGTTCGCACCCTTGGGAGACTTCCGTGGATGCGTCGCTGCGCGGGTCAGGGTCCATCACCATCCTTTCCGGGGGAAAGATGTCACCATGTGGCAAGATTTTGTAGGTTTATTCGCAAAGAAAAAACCGCAGCACCCAGCCATCATCGATAAAATCAGCAACACCACCTATACCTATCAAACCCTGGAGACCACCATCCAACGGTGGGGAAGCTACCTGCATGCCCAAAAAATCGGTCCGGGAGACCGCATCGTCTTCCTGGCCCCGGCCTGTGTGGAACATATCCTGCTGTTTTTTGCCTGTGCCAAGGTGGGCGCCATTCTGGTGCCGTTGAATCATCGGCTCCCCCCTGTGGAACTGGCCGACATTCTCGATCTGGTCGAGCCACAACTGTTTCTGGGCGCCATCGACCCTCCAACCGGGCAAAATTTCCCCTATATCCACCTGGCTTCGATCGACATCTATGTCCCGGAATCTCCACCTCCGACGCATGTCGTGAACGATGACGACCCCATGCTGATGCTCTTCACCTCCGGTTCGACGGGAAACCCCAAGGGCGTTTTGTTCCACGCCGCCATGATCATGGCCAATATTCGCGCCACCGTTGATTCAGGAGTTTTGGAACCTGACGATGTCAGTATCGTCAACACCCCATTTTTTCATACCGGAGCCTACCACGTCTTTTTGTTGCCATTGCTCTCAATCGGCGGAACAATGCTGCTGTTTGACCGTTTCGACCCGGGTGGCGTCCTGCAAGCCGTCCGGGAAGAGGGAATCACCATTTTTTGGGCGGTCCCGACCATGTTCCAAGCCATTCACGATCACCCGGATTTTCCCACAACCCCATTTTCCCATATCCGATGCCTGTTGTCGGGGGGGGCCCCTTTGAGCGTATCCCTGATCCAGGCCTACCATGCCCGGGGAGTCCCCTTCAAGCAGGGGTTCGGCCTGACCGAAGTGGGTCCAAACTGCTTTCTGCTGGATACGGATGCCTGTTGGCAACGACCGGATTCCATCGGCAAGCCCATGCGCCACTCCCGGGTCAAGGTGGTGGATGAGAACGACAACCCGGTCGGTCCCGATCAGACCGGCGAACTGCTCCTGGGTGGACCCCACCTCTGCAAAGGCTACTGGCGCAACGAAGCGCTCTTCCAGGCATCCCTCCTGGAAGGCTATTTTCGCACCGGAGATCTGGTCCGGTTCGATCAGGAAGGTTTCTTCTTTGTCGTGGGCCGAAAAAAAGAGATGTATATCTCCGGTGGCGAAAACGTCTACCCGGGAGAGGTGGAAAAACACATTCTGACCCACCCGGATATCACCCAGGCGGTCGTCGTGGCTGTTCCCGACCCCAAATGGACCGAAGTCGGTTTTCTTTACTATGTTGGCAAACGGGATGTCACCCTGAGGGAACTGCGCCAACATCTCGACAAACGTCTGGTCCGTTTCAAACACCCCCACCACCTGCAACGTCTGGATGCCCTTCCCCTGCTGGCCAACGGCAAAATCAACCGAATGGGGCTGCGCGACATGGCCAATCGCACCATGGCCGGCGACGCATCAGGGCAATCTCATGGGGCGCAGATGGCTCCATCCGCTTGATCGGACGAGGCAGGAAGGGGAGTCGGAGTCCAGAAGGCAATATACGTCACGACAGCAGACGGAATGAAGATCACCTACGACCCCGTCAAACGGGACAAGACCCTTGAAGAACGTGGTCTGGACTTTGATGACGCGCCTTTGGTGTTTGCAGGCCAAGTCCATCAACTCGCGGACATTCGACATGATTATGGGGAACAGAGAATGATATGCTATGGCTTCCTGGAGGGTCGTCTAGTCGTGGTTGGGTATGTTCAACGTGGAGAGACCCGTCACATTTTCTCGATGAGTAAGGCCAATGAACGAGAACAAGCGCGCTATCGGAAGTGACTTGGTGAAGGTTGATGCGCATATCGTGACCTCAGAGGAATATGAAGACATTCCCGAGATGACCGATGGCGATTTTCAAAGAGGAGTTTGGCTGATCGGTGACCGTCAGGTCTCTCCAGAGGAAGGCAAGTCAGCCTTTCGTCAAACCTTGGGCCGTGGCCGTCCTGCTGGTAGCGACACGAAGGTCTCCACCATCGTAAGTTTCGATGCGGAGGTGATTTCGGCCTCATGTGATTATTGAGTCACAGTCGGTAGCACACATTGACAAACAGCCCGTTCATGGTCATTGTGCCATGACCCGGATCCATTGTTTTCGGGGATCTCGACACCTTCTGTTTCGCGGATTCATACCCTGATTGCAGGTCTCGCGCCCCACAGCCTGTCCGGTGCGGGCGTCAACGCTGCGACACGGCATGGACAGAACCCACGAACCCGGAATTTATTGAGGTTTCCTGTCCATGTGGAGTTGGGAACATCCGGGTTCCCTCTCCTGCCTTTACCGTGAAAGAGATCGTGTGACTGACTTTACTTCGCTTAATCTATTACCGCCCATCCAACGCGCCTTGCAGCAAGCCGGCTACCAAACCCCCACCCCCATCCAGGAACAGGCGATTCCCATCCTCATGGATGGACAGGATTTATTGGGTATCGCCCAGACAGGCACCGGCAAGACGGCTGCATTTGCCCTGCCTATCCTGGATCGCCTGGCACGAGAAAAACGGCAAGCCGGGCCGCGCGCTGCCCGGGTTCTGGTCCTGACACCCACCCGGGAGTTGGCGGCGCAAATCCATGCCAGCTTCATCGCCTATGGCCGTCACCTGGGGTTGACCAGTACGGTGATTTTTGGCGGCGTCGGACAACATGCCCAGGTCCAGGCCATGGCCAGGGGCGTGGCCATCCTGGTGGCCACACCCGGACGCCTGCTGGACCTGTATGCCCAGAAACACCTCCGGCTGGATCGTCTGGAAGTTTTTGTCCTGGATGAAGCAGACCGCATGCTGGATATGGGGTTCATCCACGACGTGCGCAAGGTGATCGCCGCCTTGCCCCCCAAACGTCAAACCCTTCTGTTCTCGGCAACCATGCCAGAAACCATCACCGAACTGGCCAACGGCATTCTGCACCACCCGGCACGGGTCGAGGTGACCCCTCAGGCCACCACCGTCGAACGGGTCGAACAAAAAGTGTTTTTTGTGGAAAAAGCCAATAAAATCCACCTGCTGAAAAAAATTCTCGCACAAAAAACCGCCGACCGGGTCTTGATTTTTTCCCGTACCAAACACGGCGCCAACCGATTGGTCGAACAACTGGAGCGCGCCAATATCGGCACTTCAGCCATCCACAGCAACAAGTCACAAGGAGCCCGCGAACGCGCCCTGGCACAGTTCCGGTCAGGAGAGATCCGGGTTCTCGTGGCCACCGACATCGCCGCCCGGGGCATCGACGTGGCTGGCGTGAGTCACGTCATCAATTTTGATCTGCCCAATGAACCAGAAAGTTATGTTCATCGGATCGGACGTACCGCCCGGGCTGGCCGTGAAGGGGCTGCCATCTCCTTTTGTGACGCCACCGAACGCGGATACCTCCGCGATATCGAACGCACTATTCGCCAGACCCTTCCTGTCGAGGAGGAGCACCCTTACCACGCGGATGCCGTCGCCAAAGCCTCCCTGGGCGTGTCCGTCCCAGCCCGTCTCTCCCGTGGTGGCCGCCCATCCACACAAAACAAGGGACATCGGCAGGACGCTTCCCGCCGCAACATCGCCGACTCCCCCGGAGACCGCACCAACTCCCCTCAACGCACAGCACACACCGGAAAAAAAGATGGCTCGATCGCCAGCAAAATTTTGACCCGGGCCACCGCTGAGGCACAATCCGAACGCCATCGGGAGGAGGAGATATCACCCCGGAATGGGCAAAGACCAAAAAAACGTTTGGTCGAAAGCAACCCGCAAGAAAACCGCCAACGTCCCTCCTGGACAAAAACCGGCAACAACGGAACCGCAAATCCCAGACAAAAAGAACGTTCCGCTCCGGTGACCGGCAAAAGGGAACGCCAGGTTGTCTCAAGAACAGTCCCTTGAATGTTTGTCAGCAATTGTGTAGTAACCTCCATTCGGCAAGGGCGGGCGCCCTTGCCAAAAAAAAGAGGCTTGTGCATGAAAGCCTCTGTCAGGTAGTCATCCCCCTGGCTCCCGATGCGTAGTCGGGGGGTGAGTCGTTGCGATCCCGATCCGTTGCCGGGTGCTGGATTGTTACAAGAAACATAGATAAAAAAACGTGGAAGCTGTACCGGGAGGGGTAACTTCTTGCTGTCGTTTGACCTGTAGAAACGTTGGATGGGGGGGGCGGGACACGAATCAACGGTTTTGATGCGTTCGTTCCGGTCCATGTTTCGTCTACACAAATCCCGTGGATTGATCCGGATTCTTTCTCGGCTCCCGAGCCGGAAAATGTTTGGAAAAATCCCTGGATACCTGTCGGAACAACATCAATCCAGCGGAGGAAAAGATGACGGAAGAACGTGGTCTTGAAACAGCGCAATTTGATCGGATCCTTGCAAATCCGAAGTATCACGAGCTGGTCACCAAACGCAGGCGTTTTGCCTGGCTCCTCTCCATCGTCATGTTGATTCTCTACTATACCTTTATCCTGCTGATTGCCTTCCGACCCGAAATTCTTGCAGCCCCCTTTGGTGTGGGGATCATTACCGTCGGAATTCCCGTCGGGGCGGGGATCATCGTTGCGGCGTTCATCCTGACCTGGATCTACATCGTGCGCGCCAATGGCTTGTTTGACAAGTTAACGAGCGAGATCAAGGAGATGGCGAAATGATTCCGCGCACTCTCATGCTCCTGGCAGGCACCCTCTCTTTCATACCTTGGGCCGCGTGGGCTGCAAACGTCCCACCAACCCCTCCCCAGCAAAAAATGAACGTGACGGCCATCGTCATGTTCTTTATTTTTGTCGCCACCACCCTGGGCATCACCTACTGGGCAGCCAACCGCACCAAAACCACGAAGGACTTTTACGCCGCCGGCGGCGGTATCACCGGATTCCAGAACGGCTTGGCCATTGCCGGCGATTACATGTCCGCTGCCTCTTTTCTGGGCATATCGAGCATGGTGTTCGCCAAAGGTTACGACGGTCTCATCTATTCGATCGGCTTTCTGGTTGGATGGCCCATCATTCTGTTTCTGATGGCCGAACAGTTGCGTAACCTGGGACGTTACACCTTCGCCGATATCGTCTCTTTTCGTTTGCAGCGCGTACCCATGCGCACGCTGTCGGCCTTTGGCACCTTGAGCACGATCACACTCTACCTGATCGCCCAGATGGTGGGCGCAGGTCAGTTGATTCAGACCCTTTTTGGCCTGCCCTATGCCTACGCCGTGGTCTGTGTAGGTACCCTGATGATCCTCTATGTGGCTTTTGGCGGCATGCTGGCCACCACCTGGGTGCAAATCATCAAGGCGGTGTTGCTGCTTTCCGGCGCTTCCTTCATCGCTTTCGCCGCACTTTCCTACGTTCAGTTCGATCTGGAGCGTTTTTTCAGGGAAGCTGTGGAGGCCATCCGGCACAGCCCTCTGGCCGATCACAAAAAAATGGTGGCACAAGACAAAAATTTCCTCGCACCCGGCGGGCTGGTATCGGATCCCATCTCCGCCATATCCCTGGGTTTGGCCCTCATGTTCGGCACCGCAGGCCTGCCGCATATCCTCATGCGCTTTTTTACCGTCGGGAATGCCAGGGAAGCCAGAAAATCGGTATTCTACGCAACTGGGTTTATCGGTTACTTCTACATTCTGACCTTCATCATCGGCTTTGGGGCCGTGCTGCTGGTTGCGCCGAACTCGCACTACATGGATAGCGTCAAGGGCATTCTGGTAGGTGGCAACAATATGGCCGCCATTCACCTGGCCCACGCCACGGGAGGCGACCTCTTCCTTGGATTCATCTCCGCCGTGGCCTTCGCCACCATCCTGGCGGTGGTGTCCGGTCTGACCTTGTCCGGAGCCTCCGCCGTTTCCCACGACATTTATGCCAATGCCATCTGTAAGGGTCAGGCCGATGAAAAAAAGGAGATACTGATCTCGAAAATTGCCGCCCTGGTCATCGGTTGTGTCGCCATTTATCTCGGCATACAGTTCGAGAAACAAAACGTGGCCTTCATGGTGGGTCTGGCGTTTGCCATCGCCGCCAGCGCCAACTTCCCGATCCTTTTCCTCTCCATCCATTGGCGGGGGTTGACCACCCGGGGAGCAGTGATCGGAGGCACCCTGGGTTTGGTCTCCACGGTCGTCATGGTGCTGCTCTCCAAAACCGTATGGGTGGACGTGTTCAAATATCCGGCGCCGCTTTTCCCATACAAGGATCCGGCCATATTTTCCATGTCCCTGGCCTTCCTGGCCACCTGGTTTTTCTCCATCACAGATCGCAGCGAGCGCGCCAAGAACGAAAAGTTGGCCTACGAGGCACAACTCGTCCGGTGTGAAACGGGTATTGGCTCGGTCGGTGCCTCCAAGCACTGAGCAGAGTGGCCTGCAATCGGGTTGGTGAAAAAATAAGAATTCTCGGTTTTTTTGCACCGCCCTGCAATAATTTCTTGCAGGGCGCAAAGTGAAGGAGTAAACTCCAGAGAATTCCGAATTGTGTATGCTGTAAGTCGCCTTTTGTTCCAGGGGTGTTTTTCCCCCTCTTGGATGTCCCTGTTCTTGCAAACCCGCCCGGAGCGTTCCGTGGCGGGTTTTTTTGTGCCCACTTTGTCATCAACCCGCACCGAAACAAAAAAATTCAGATCACTGTTCAGCACCCTTTCAAGTGCATTTTGTCTCCACGGCGGGTTGTTGCATACCGGAAAGGAGGTGCGCACTGGCATGGCGCCGGTCGCAAAAATGAGAGTTGAGAAGCGTTTAAAAACATATGTTTAAACCGAAAACAAAGGAGTCAGGTCAAGATGAGCAACAAAAAACGTGCACTTGTGTCCGTACAACATTCACAAACACAAAACCAGACGCAAACGCATCGAGGGTCTGGACAAGGACAGAAGCAAAGTCATAGGCCGGATCCGCAGCTGCAAGGAGAGGAACAGGAACAGGATTTTGGAAAAATGGTTGGTGAGTTCCGCGCCAAAAAAAGAAACAAATCCCGGGGAAACAACGTCCCTGATCAAGCCCATGCGTACCACAACCCGAACGATGGGGCAAACAACACCCAAGCCGGCACGGCACGTCTTGGAGATGAAACACTCCATAATTGGGACGAGGCATTGGATCATCTGCGGCAGGAATACGTCGACCTGATGCACAAATACAACTCCCATATCGGTCGATTGCGCAAACAAAACGACCAACTACTCGCACAAAGCCAAAACCTTCACCCGACCAACCTGTCAGCGCAACCATCCGGCAACCATCGTTACCCCTGGGCAGACGCATGGAAACAAATGCAAAAACAAGGGCACTACCGGGATCTGCTGGGTCCGCTGGAATCGCGGCTGCACTATCTGGAAGAGTGGCTGCAAGCTGTGACCCAGTTTGCCAAATCCCAGCATGAGTGCAACAAACTGGAACGGGAGCACCCTGACTATGGCGATATTGCCAACGATCAGGATTTTCATGCCTGGTTGGAACGGCAACCTTCTCCCATTCGCGAGGTGGTGGAACGCAATGCCCACTGGATCAACAACAGCGGTGATGTGATCTGGCTGTTGAAGGAGTACAAGGCCTTCCGGGATGAGGGCAAAACCGCTCAGGACCAAAAAGACAAGCAGTTGCAGGAACGCAGGGCACTTCAGGTCCAGTCCGGGGCAGCCGTTCCCAGTCGCGGCCCGGGCACCGGCGAGAATCTGCCGGATACCTTTGGCAAACAAGTCGCCTATTTTCGCCAACAACTGCGCACGAAAGGACGTGCCAAATGACTGAAGCCTATTGGAATCTGCAACCAAACGGGCTGTTCGCAACCCCTGCAACCAACCCGGACGGAGGCCGGGCCACAACCGTCGGAGAACATGTGGCTCCCTACCTCTCGCCTGCCAATCCTTGGCTCCAACAGGCGCAAACCAAGGCCAAACAGGCGGCCAACCAACGTGGACTCCTGAACAGCAGTATGGCCGTTCAGGCAGGAACGGAAGGTTCGCTGCAAACCGCCGCCCAAATGGCCAGCCAAGATGCCCAGGCCACAGCAACCCGGGGTCTGGCAGCACAACAAAATCAATACACCCTGGGGCAGAATCGGGAAAAATTTGGGCAACAACTGCAACTGGATTCTGCCCAGACCCAAAATCAGGCCCACCTGGCCAGTCAGCAATTTCAATTCAACAAAGACCTGTCGCAACAACAGTATGGTCAACAACTGGGGCTGGCGGGTAAACAGCACGAATTCAACAAAGACCTGTCGCAACAACAGTATGGCCAACAACTGGGTCTGGCCGGCAAACAACACGAATATGCCCTGGACTTGGGCGAACAACAGTATACCCAGCAATTGGGACTGGCCAGCCAGCAACACGGCTATGCCCTGGATCTCGGCAACCAGCAGTTCAGCAGCCAGCGGGTGTTGAACGCCGACCAGGCAGCGGCAGCCTTGCAACTGGATAACCAGGGATACACACATCAACTGGGATTGGCCGATGTCAACAACAAGTATGCCCTGCAACAGGGAGAGGAACGGTTTCATCAGCAACAGGCGCTCGATACCCAACAGCAGAACATCACCAGAGAGATCGAACAAACCAAACTCAACTCGGCCTGGCAATCGGATCAAGACAAATTGGCAGCAGATCGTCAGAACAACATGGCCGTTGCCCTGCGCAACTTTGCCACCGACTGGAACCAGGCCTATGCCCAGATCAACAGCAATACAAACCTGTCCGAAGAGTCACGGAATGCCATGTATACCACCATCAACGACATCATGAAACGAAACGTGAATGCCATCAAAGGGATGTATGGCGTCAACCTTTCCTGGTAGGAGTGGAGATCATATGAGCGGTGTATGCAGAGCCATTGGAAGAGCATTCAAAAGTGTGACAAAAGCCATCACGGGCAGCTCCATTCTCAAATCCGCCCTGGTGGTGGGAGCCGCCTATTTTACTGCCGGAGCAGCTGGCCTGGCTCTGCCCGGCGCAACCATCGGAGGAAGTGGCGTCTTGTCCGGCATCGCCTCGGCAGGCGCGGGCCTGACCGGGGCAACCGCAACAACAGGGATGTTTTCCACAGCTGCGGCAGCAGCCAGCAGCGCCATGGGGCCCACAGTTGGATCCATGGTTTCAGGGGCCATATCCGGGGCTGCAACCGGCGCCATGTTTGGCGGAGGCGTATCGGCCCTGACCCATGGCGACATTGGCCGTGGGATGCTGACAGGCGGCCTGATGGGCGCTGCGGCGGGTGGCGTCCAAGGTTACTTCAATGCCGCACCCCCCCCGGGCTCAGTCAACCCCACCGAAGGATCATATGCGTGGTCCCCGGCCTCGAATACATCTCCATCCCAAAACATGGCCACATCCCAGAACAGTACAACCTTTGGCTCGTCGGGCACGTCGAATGCGCTGTCCGATGCTTCACAGCCATCTCTCTACGGATCAAGAGTCGCGGACAGCTCTTTGGTCACTCCATTGCCGCAGCCCCAATTGCCGCCTGCCTACCAGGATTGGTTCCCACCTAATGGGCTCAAGACAATAGGCATCGGAACATTGGCCAATACGGCTCTCAATGGGTATATCAACAACAAAATCCTGGACAAACAGATCGCTGCGAACAAAGCCAATCTGGATGCCCTCCGCAACAGCTACTCGACAAAACCGATTGTCATTTGAAAGGGGGATAAACGTGAAAAACGGTTTGTTTGCGAACAATCCGGCTGCGTTGCAACGTTTGCAAGCCCTGCGCATGCAACCAGATCGGGTTGAAACCACACCACCACCCGGAATCATGGCACCTCCAGAACGTCAACCTGCCGGCGCTCACTCTCCATCCGGGCCAGGGATGCAACCATTTTCCGGAGATACAGGCTGGTCAGCGTCGCATCAACAACTCCATGCCCAAGCCGGAATACCCATGTCAACTTCGACCTACCCGGACGATCCGGCGGCGGCCTGGGGTTCCGCCATCCCCGGTATGGATGACCCGGTGGACGGAGACCACCATGCCACACCATCCGAGGAAGAGCAGGCTCTGTATGACAAGTTTGTGTTCAATGCCATCAAAATTCTCAGCCATATGCAGGTTACAGCGACCCTCATGAGCCGCATGCAGGACGAGAATCCCATTCAGGCCCTGGCAGAATCAACCTATATGGTCGCAGAACGAATCCTGGCGGATGCCAACATGCGAGGCCTCCCCATACCCGGCGAGATCGCCATGCAAGGTTGCCTGGAAATATTGAGTGAATTGGCCTCCTTGGCGGCCCAGGTTGGTGTGGTCAAATTGACCACCCAGCAACAGGAGATGGCCTTCTACAAGACTTTGGAGATAGCCGGCACCCATATGGCCAGGCAAGGAAAGTTTAAACCGGAGCAGGTGCAGGCAGATTACAGCCGGTTGCAGGAGATGGCGCGCACCGGTCGCCTGGACCAGGCCATGGGGCGCAAACCATCTCAACAAAACACAAAAACCCCTCCTCACCAGGGATACAACGCACCAGGCGGTCCTCAAGAACCATTCGGGAGTGACAGCAACGCCATGAACAGCCCGATGGCACCCATGCAACCAGAAACAAACAACCCCGGCAACGGACAACTCCCATCCGCCAACAACCGGCAGGCACGCATCGACGATTGGGAAAATCGGATCAAACCAAACCTGGTGTCCGAACTCAAAAAACACCTCTCCCTCGGGCAAAACATGCGGGGTGTGCCCCAAGGCGGCACCATCCAACCCTGGCAGATGTGACCACAACCAACAACCAAACCTGAACACGCTGGACGGCATACCATGGCGGGGCTGCGGTCCCGCCATGCCTGCCATAACACCTTCAGGCAACCCCAACCCACATGGTCATGCCACATGCCGCTCAGAGTTGGCATAACTGCCATGCAGCAGATCGGACGGGGTGGTTTTCCACCAGAGTGGAATACGCAGCAAGAGGATGACCACAACAAGAATCACGGCAGCAGCGACACCCGCCACGGTCAGAAAAATGGGCTGCCAGGAGAGAGGCATGATCTCAAGCCCGTGATTCGGGGGAAGCAACTCCGAGTATCGGCTAAGAACCAGGTTGAAATCACGCATCATGAACCAACGTAACGTCGGCACCAAACCAAAAACAGCCACCAAACTCCCCAACAACGTGGCCAGGATCATCTGCAAGATGACCTTGGCATAGATGGTCAACCAGGAAAACCCCCTGCTCATGAGGATGCCAAAATGGTTGCGCCGCCGATCCATCACGCCACCGATCTGGGCAAACAACAAAGCAGTCAACAACAACAAAAACGACCCGGCGAAGGCAGGAATCAACGACCCCAACATGTCGCTCAACAGGTTGAAACGACTCATGGCATCCAGATAGGTGGGGTGAATGTTGAAAGCCCGTCGTCCATCCTGGGTGCGCATCTCCTGAATCTGCTCGATCACCCGCGCCAAATGGCTGGCATTGGGGATAAACAAATGCACCGTGGAGAAAGCCAGGCCAGCATGTGTCAAATCCCAGGGAACGAACACGTGCCCCGCCGACTCCACTCCAGATCCCCGGCACAGGGCATGCCGCAGGGCATCGCCCTGGGAGAGCCTCCGGCAAGGAACCCACACCTGATGGTTCCGGTCGTGGTTGAGCGTATCCCACTGCGCCCCCTTCCAGGATGAGGCCTCGCCGGCCTTCGCGTCACTGCCGATCTGTTTGACCAAATCCGGCGGCAAAGGGCACTTCTTCTGCGATACGTCCGGAAGATCCCCAATACCCGTACTGCCAATCTCCTTCTGTATACAAGCCGCATATCGGGTCATAGCCTCCCGAGGATAATCGGGCCGCGTCAAGAACAGATGGTCCTGCAAGGAATCCCCCCGTCCCTCGTTCTCCGGTTGATAACGCAAATCCGGCAAATGGTGCGCGGCCAACAGGGCATGGTAGGTCGTCAGAGGAAAGAGGAAAGCAATCGGCTCCATGGAGGGAATATGACTCACCCAATGAACCTTGAAAGGCACCAACCGCTCTTCCTGAGAAACGGTCACCCGCATCCACAAAAAGTCCAAGGCCCGCTCTGGATTGTCCCAATCCAACGTCGGCGGCAGGGACGGACGTTTCAGCTCGGCAAGACGAGGAGCAACCGCTTCCCGATAGGTCACATAATCAAAATGACGCCGAAATTGGGCCGCGTTGAGCACCACCTCAAGGGGAAGACCAAGCCAGGGGGAGCGTTCATCCTCGTAGGTCATTCCCAACCGGGCGGAGCCGCCCCTGGACAGCTTCCAAAGTGGATCGTCAGGATTGACAGCCCAGCCGGAAAAGGGAGAACTCCCCTTCCATGCCTGCTGCACGGGCAGGTGAACACCGGGTTGCGTATCCCCCAATCGCCTGTAAGGAAACACGGTCATCGGAACCTTGCCGCCCGATGCAGCCTCGCCGGGTGGCGAATCATGCGGCGCAAGCGGCAACTTGACCTCGGTCAGCTTGCGCAGCAGATCGGAATCGATCCCCTGCTGATTTTCCCAATGGGAAGTCACCCATATGGGAACCCCATTGGGCTCGATATGGCCAATCAAGGTATCCGCCAACCGGTCAAGAAACCCCGCCCGGGTTCCGACAAATACCAACGTCATGGTGATAACCAGGGTCAACAATAAGGTTAACCAGACAAAATCCCGGCCCCCCGCTTCACAGCCAAAACAACGACACCAGAACGAGCGGCGAAACGCCCGCACCCCCAGCGAGACCCAAACGGGGAAAAAGCCGGAACGCCGACGAGGCGCTTCAGTCATGGAGTGACCCGCCTGGCGCCTCATGCAACCGCTTCCGTGACCGGCGGGCGCGTCCGCCCCTGAAGTTGACAATGACCGTGCGATACCAAAATGCGATGCGTGACCCGGGGATCGACAGCGTCGGAAACATGGTGCGTCACCCAGATCAACAAACGATCACCCTGATCCAGCCAACGATCCACCACAGACATGACCTCTTTGCGGGTTGCGGCATCCAGGTTGCCTGTGGGTTCGTCGGCAAACAACACATTGGGGTTGTGAATCATCGCCTGAGCCAAGGCAACCCGCTGCAACTGCCCACCGGAGAGCTGATTCGGATACCGCTTCAGGAAAGCACCCACAACATCCTGACTTTCGCTGTGGTACATATCCTCCCCCTGACCACAAATCAAGACCTGCTCGACAGCCATATGAACCTGCTCCTCGATCTCATGCCGGGGCAACCCCCCATGCAACTGGAGGGGATATCGCAGATTCTCCCCCACGCTCAAATAGGGAGTCAGGGTGCTGCGCTGGTAGGCAAAACCGAAGTAACGCCGCCGCAACTCAGTCAAATCCAGGTCTGATCGCCGCCTCTCCAGACCTCTGGCGCCCCAGTAAACCTGGGCGCCATTGGGAAAGACCCAACGCACCTCTCCCTGCCGGGGCCGCTTGAGGAAAGTCAGAAGATACAACAAGGTGCTCTTGCCGCTGCCACTGCGCCCCAACACCGGCAACCGACGGGAAATGGTCTCGGCCTCAACATGGATATCATCCACAGTCAGCCTGAACGTATCACCCCACCCAACCTCGGCTTCGGTGATTTCCACCCCCCAGGTCATGGCAGAAAATCCTGGGGAACCCAATAGCCCCGCCGACCGCCAAACTCATGGCCATAGCGGTAACTCTTATCCGGTCCCAGAGGCGCCGCCGTCACATTGCCCATCATCTGCTGCAACGCCCGACCATTGTCGGTCGAATCGGGGCAATGCAAAACTTTGTTGCCGGGCAACACGCGATAGTCGGGCCTCTGGTTATCCCGTTCAACAATCTCCAACATCTGTTTGGAGCTGATGGCCCACATGGCCAAGCGCTTCAGTTCGCAATAGGTCACGGCCTGAATAGGGTGCCTCTCCTTGTACAGGATGGGTTTACCGTTGGCATCGGCAACAACAAGATGCTTGTCCTTGTCCCGCATGGTCCTTTCAGCGGAGAGAGCCGGCACCTGGTAACTCAACAGCGGGCTATGCCTCCGCACAGGCAACCCCCCCCGGCGTTGTGCATATTCGGCTGGAGTCTCACCGGAAACATCCAGGGGAGGCCGCCGAATCTCCTGCTGCAAACCCAGCACCAAGGCGCTGATCAATGCCCGCCGCAACTGGGGTTCCGGCAACTCGTGATATCCTTCGAATCCCTTCAGGATGCGAATCCAAGAGGAGAGCGTGCTGCTGTCCACCCACAAATCCTCCACCACCTTGTCGTTGGCCTCCACATACCCCACCGAGGTGGTGTCATAAACCCGACGCTCGCACTGATCACCCAAATCGCCGCAAGCCCCCTGCTTCAGAATGTGCCAATAGACCCCGGGAATATCCACCCGCTCCCGACGCAACCGCTCGATAACGGTATTGAGCGCGGCACCACCATGAATATCCAGGATGATCTCGTTGATCAGAGTGCTGCCCCCCAACTTTTCCACCGTACCGACCAGCCTGGCGAGCAACTTCGCTTCATCCATGCGGAAAAAGTGTTCATTGTCCGAACTGTCTCCCGGCAGGCTTTGTTGCAAAATATGACGCAACTGGTTTTCAAACTTGGCGTAGGCCACGTTATAGAGTTCAGGACGTTTGGCACTCTCCGGATGAGCAGGCGTCTGAATGATGAAGGAAAGCACGTTGTTGGCCTTGACCCCCGGCTTCTCCCCGCCCCGCAACAATGCGATCAGGGTCTCCCGATCGACGGGACGCCGGTATTTGGCCCGTTCAAAATGCCTGCCCCTTCCATCCACGTAGGGAATGCCGCTGCGATAACCACTGTCGCCGATGACAAACATCAGCTTCAAATGGTCCGGGCACGACTTGATATCCTCGGCGAGCGCCTGATGGATGCCACCGTAAAGATTCTCCTCGTAGTCATCCTGATCGTCCACCGTCACCCTGACCTGGGAGATGGCTTTCTGAAAATCGTCATAGCTTCTGGTTTGCTGCTCCGGGGTCAGGTTGCACGCCTCGGGCAAAGGATACCCCTCTCCGATACCATCCCCCGGGGAGTTGGGAACCAACTTGTCTGCATAGTTGTCCCGAAAAACCCGGAAACCGAAACGAAACTGCGTCTCCTTGAAGCCCGGCCTCCCCTTCAGGCTTTGAATGATCTCCTGGATGACTCCGGGCTTTTGACTGGTGCCACGCACGGCATCAATCACGGCATCCATGCTGGCAGTCGCATCCAGGACGAAGAATATATCGACATTTTTCTTGGAGGAGAGAGACTTGAACTCGGGCATGATACGCTGAGCCAACCCCGGGGAGATGGCAAACTTGCCATTGCCGATCGGGCGCCCCACCAGGCCGGGACGAGCCAAGGCCACCTTGTAAAAACGGCGCGCCTCCCCACTGCCCACGTCCGATAAATCACCAGGCTCCACATGACGGCCACGGGTATCGACCATATCCAACACAGGAATCCGCACCGAGGATCTGAACCATTTGTTGCCGCCCTCCACCGGACTACAGGCGGAGACCGACTGCATCACGGCATCTTCCAAACGTTCGTAGGTGCAGACTGTGCCTGGACCCTGTCCATCCGGCGCCTTGATATCCTCGCGTGGGCGCAACCCAAAAGCGTTATCCCAGGCAAACCCATCGCGTTCGTTCACCCAGCCAACCAGAAGGTCATCATCCTTCAGGCGAAAACGGTCGGCCAGGAGCAGGGAGCTTCCCCGCTGATCCATGACAAAATACATGTGGAAGCGCGAGGCACCCTCCCGGCAATGTCCGTTGCCCCCGACGCACTCCGTCATCTCCGGATCCTGAAAGACCCGGATGGCGGGATCTGACTTGTTCTCCTCATCCCGGGCCGTGGGAGAGGTCCGTACAAAAAATTTGGTCTCCAATCCAGACTCGCCCTTGATGGGCAGGTCACGGCACAAAAGGTCCGATTTGGCCATCCACCCCGTCAGGGAAGGTTGCTCCTGAAGGCGGGCCGAACGCACCTTGAGCCGATCACCGGACTCCTCCAGGATTTCGACCGTCTGATTAAAAACCAACTCCCCGACTCTGGTCCCGGACTGCGGTTTATCCAGCACCGGCGCCTTCCCCCGCAGCACACGCACCACCGGGCCACTCCACTTGAGCGCCTTGTCCTGGTAAAGTGGGGCAAAATCGACGCCGGCACAACTTCCGGAACCAGATTTGGTCTGCATGGCCGCATCCACCGGAGTCGGGATCAACCATGTGCCCGCCATACCTGCAAGGAGAACTCTCCGCCATCCCGACATGCGGCGCCCCTCTCTCTTTGTCAATCTGGATCCCATGTTCACGTTCATTCCGCCTTTCACGCTGACGTTTTCCACCCGACAAATGGCAGCTTGCAAAAAAACGAGCCGGGGGACGCACGAGAGAGCGACCGAACAGCCATGCGTCCCATACCGGACAAGCACCTGAGAAAGGATTGCGCAGGCGGAGAACTACCGCGATGTCGCAGCGTTGCTTTTCGTGACCAACCGAAAACCGGCAATCGAAACCATGGCCGGCATGCAAAGACCCCGGTCCGCCTCGACTCCCAACCGATTCACATCCCCTCCCGTCTTCTCATCCCCTCCCGTCAGATAGAATCCCCCCGGGCACGGGGAGCGGCTCCACTCCCTGACTCCCCGGAGAAGGTCGCGCCGCACGGCCTCGACCCGGGGAGGAGGTCCACGCCCCCCAAACGAATCCCCGTGCAAAAACATGACAGCCGCCGCCCACTCCTCGCGGCTGGGAAGATACAACTGGCATCCGGAACGATCACTCAACCACTCCGCATACCCCCGAGCCGCCTCCTGAGAGATGCTTTCCACCGGTATCACCTTCTCCCGCCCAAAGAGCCTCCCGAAAAACGTCGGCTGAGCAGAAGGGCGCAACGGAGCGCCTTGCCAATGTATCCCAATCTGGACCAACAGACGATTTTTCTCCTCCCCATCCGGCATGGACTGCACATGCGCCACATAACCGGCAAATTCATCCTGGCTCGTTGCGCGCGACTGCATGAAATAGGGCTTCTTAACCAAAATCCGTGCCAAACCAACCGCGTTCAAAAATCCCTTTACCTGCGGAGAGAGCGACAAACGGGTCACATCGTACTCCCCTTCGGGAATTTCGACCATCTCCGGGGCCGCTTCCCCCAGCTTCGCTTGCAACTGGCATGCCTGATGATCAAGGATCGGCGCCGGATTGAAGAGATTCTGTCCCGAGTCCCGTTTCGGTTTGCCAAATTCAACCAGGAAGGCACTTAGCGCCGCTGCTGCCAGAATCAAAAACAACGCCATCAAGCGCAAACGACGGCCCTTGCGTACTGGACGCGCCAAAGTGTCCTGCACCCCGCTGCCCAGGGGTTGCCATGTCTTTCCCCTGCTGTTGCGCACCAGATCCCTGCGCTGCCTGTTCAACACTCTCATCCCCACCGCAAGAACCACTCTGGAAAATATCACGAGGTATCAAAGGGCCACACCACGCACCACCACTCACCCTCGCCGCAACGCCACCGAGCCGCACCCCGAGCTGATTTTAGCACAAGCCACATCCAGATGACAGTTTGTCCCACCATAAAAACATCCGTCACAACAATCTGTGGAGATCTTCGCGAAAATCCCTTGCTTTCGGGCACAATTCGCCCAAAATCGTCCCCAGCAGTGTGGGGCAGAGATGCCAGAAACCCTTTCCGTCAAGCCAGCAAGTCTGAAGGGGGAATAAAGTTGACAAAATCCCAACTCATCCAGTCAGTCGCAGAACAGCACAATTTGACCCGACAAGAAGCTGAAACCGTGGTGTCGTCTGTCTTTGGCAACATCACCCAGGCACTGGAACGTGGAGACCGCGTCGAGTTGCGTGGTTTCGGCGCCTTCAGCGTGCGCCTGCGCCCAGCGCGTGAAGGCCGCAATCCAAAAACAGGTGACCTGGTATCCATCCCTGAAAAGCGCACACCGTTTTTCAAGGCCGGCAAGGAAATGCGCCGCAGGGTGGACTCCTGAAACCACCCGCCAGGGTGTTGCCAGGGCATGCCATGGGCACCCTGCCCGTTCTCCTGATCGGTTCTGTCGGTGCCGTCCCGGTCGTACTCCCATGCTGACTGCGGTCAGCATGGGAGACGGTTCCTGCGGTGTTCGCTTTTCCCCCGGACCTGCTCCTCCTCGCCATCCTCTCCCCTCCGCAAAACAGGTCGCTGCTGCCACCCCGAGAGCGTGCGGCATGTCCGATGCTTGGCCCTCTGTGGCGCATCTGACAGCGGATCCGTGGCTGCCCTCGACCTTTTTTTGGCCCACAGCGCCGAACATCAAAGCACGACAACATGGCAAACTATTTGCATGACTTCAACCCATCATGACGGGTCTCATGCAGTGACCCACCCTGGGTGGCGGTGACCCGAAGCAGATGTCGCTCCGCCAATAGAGGAGATGAAGCCATGTTGCAAAATCAGATTCTCAAGCAGGAATTGACTGGTTTTTCCCTGCAAATCGACCCAAGCCTGCCGGTCATTCGGTATATCCTGGAGGGTGAGCCGATCGGCGTGGCTATACCCAGACCTGGCCTCGGTATTCCTCGTGCAAACATCGAGGAAGATGAGAGTTTCCTGCCCCCGCTGGAGAAACGTTGGTGCTGTGCGTCGGGCTTTTTGCCGCAATGATGGGCCAGTCATGACAGCCACCGGAAAGCGTGCTGTCCCTCCGGTGGCGGGAGCGGTGTGACGGGTGCGCTGCGTCGCTGTGCCACGTCACCCGCGTCAATGTTCGTTCGAGTGGAGGAAACATCGTGAATACGCCGCAAAAGATGGCCGACCCCATGATGGCGGAATTTTTGACGGAAAGCCGTCAAACAATGGTCATGTTGACCCAGAGTGACCTGCAAGCCTGGGTGCAAAACCTGGACCGGCTGGCGCATTCGAGCCGACATCAAACCATCCCTGACCGTCTCCACACCCGGGCCCGCTAGAAAAAAAGAGGGGCTCCGCAAGGCTGGGGCCATTTTGGCAACTTGACAACCTTCCCAAACTCCACCAAGATGCGCGGGCAGTTGAGGCCCGCCGTGGTTGCTGGCGGCTTAAGCAGATGGTCGGACGGGGCGTGGCGCAGCCTGGTAGCGCACTAGCATGGGGTGCTAGGGGTCGGAGGTTCGAATCCTCTCGCCCCGACCAATCTTTGCGGTCGGGAAGTGTCCTGTTTCTGTTTGGGTCGGCGGGCTGTACAACTTCGGAGCCTCCTCTTGCGGCCCGTATGTTGTAGCCTTCTTCCCTTTCCTCACCCTGCGTGATACTTTGAGCGGCGTCCCCTGTCACTACTCTAGGACCGGATGCCAGCATGAAGTTGCGACGCCTGCCCCAGCTCCTGAGATGGTCCCAACGTCGACGCATCTGCGGGGCGTGTTTCGCCGATCCCTGGCGGGCATCCCTTCTCCTCACCTTTCTCACCAAAAATCCTTTCCAGCTTCAATGTGTTCACGGCCTGACCCACCCGTTCGAGTGGGCCGATCACCCCCTTTGGGACTGGCTCTCCAGTCATCAAGCGGTCCGGGTCGGCATGTCCGACACGGGGGATCTGCTGATCAGACAGGATAAGCATCCCACCTTCGCCCTGCGCCCCGGAACCAGCGACGGGGAGATGTTCCGGGATATTGTCATCGAAGATGAGTACCAGCTGGCCACGTTGCCTGAACGCCTCCACACGGTGTTGGACGTAGGCGCCAATATCGGCCTCTTCGGCTGCCTCCTCCTGGAACGAGCCGACAAGGTGTTCCTGGTCGAACCTGACCCCGACAACGTCCTACAAATCAAAAAAAATCTGGCCCTGCACAAAAAAAAAAACGCCACAGTGCTACAAATGGCTGTCTCGGGAGAGTCAAACCAGACCGTGGACTTTTTTTCCCACAAACGGAAAAAATGTTGCAACACGTTGCTGCCAGGCAGTTTCAAACCCTGTGACTCCGATGCCATCCAGGTAAAACAGGTCAAGACCATCTCCCTGCGGGATCTGCTCCAGTGGACCGGCGAAAACACCGTGGATCTGCTCAAGTGCGATGTCGAGGGGGCAGAGTATGACATCGTTGCCGCAGCGGCAAAGGATGGTTCCCTGGCAAAGTTTTCCGCCATCCTCATGGAGGTGCATGTCCGAAACAAGGATGGCCTGGCCGCAGCCGATACCCTGCTGGAACAGATTCGCCAGAGCGGGTTTTCCGTTCAACGTCTCGACTCCAAACCAGGAATCAAACAAAACAAAAACGCTGGCAAGGCCCTTGGCTTCAATATTTTTTGCCGGGCCTCCACCCCAGCCGGGGAGTAGAACAAGGAGACACAGGCATGCCTGAAAAAAATCAATCTCTGCCTCCGGAAACAACTGTGTTGGCAGATTCTCTCTCCTTGGCCAAGGATGGCGCACTCCAGGTCATGCCGCAGGAGATGGGACGGTCAGATCGAATCAATGCCCTGATCATCAATGATCTACAGTCGCCTCTCGGCGCCATGGCAGGCCTGTTGGACCTGGTTTTGCGGGATGTGGACGCCTTGCGGCCCGACCAGGCCGCCCTCGTGCAACGCGCCTACGACATCACCCGGAGCCTCTCCCAATCCACTCAACGCCTTTTCCACCTGTATGGGGCGCGTCATGCCGGTCTGACCCCGAATGCCATATTCATACCCGGCCAGGAGGTCGTCAATGCCGCCGTGACCCTGGCATCCCCGCAGGCCAAATGGCGCCAGATCAAGATTGTCACCCATATCCCAAGTGAGTTACGCCTGTTCGGGGATCCCACCCTGTTGAAGGAGGTCACGCTTGAGCTGCTCCTGAACGCCATCAACGTCACCAAACCCGATGGTCAGGTGGATTTGGAGATGACGGAACATGTGGACCGTGGCCCGGGAGAGGCGCCCTGGATCACCTGCTCGGTCCGGGACCAGGGAGACGGTATTGCGGCGGAAGATCAACAAGAACTGTTTACGGAAAAAGGCACAGTGTCCGTCAAGTCATCTCTTGGCGGGCGGCGCAAGCGCGGCACCAGCCTGGGGCTACCCCTGGCGTCCCGTATCGTGGCAGCGCATGGCGGCATGCTGGAGGTAACGTCGGAAGTCGGCAAGGGAAGTGCATTTCACATGCGGTTGCCCAACCCAAAACCCCGGGTTCTGCTTGTGGATGATCAACAACTGGATCTGGATTTTCTGGCCACGATGCTTGACTCCCTCAACATCGACGTGATCAAGGCCAGGAGCGGCCCTCTGGCCCTGGTCGCCCTGGGTGAGGGAGCCCGCAACATCCATCACGGCTCGGGTATCGATCTGGTCGTGACCGACATCGCCATGCCGGTCATGAATGGATTCGAGCTGCTGGAACAGATCGTCCGGGATCCCCTCACCGCCTCGATCCCGGTGATCCTGTTGACCGGCGAAGAGTCCATGGTCCAAAGAGTCAAAGGATTCCGGATGGGCGCGGCTGATTTTATCATGAAGCCTGTGCAACCCACCGACTTTCTGGCAAGCGTTCGCCGCCTGATGTGCCTGACACCCGGTTATTGACCTTTTTCCACCCAAGCGTTGCCGGGATCAATCCATGACCCATACAGAGAATCTCGTCGGCGGGACGCACTTCCCGGACCACATCCGCGTACTGCTGGTGGATGATGAATCCATCAACCGTCAGGTCACAACCACCATGTTGAAACACCTTGGCATCACGGTCGAGGTGGCTGAAAACGGAAAAGAGGCATTGGATTTGCTACAGCAGCGTCACTACAACCTCGTTCTGATGGATTGCCAGATGCCCTGCATGGATGGATATGAGGCTACCCGGGAGTTTCGCCGCCTGGAGAGTCGGCGCGCCACTGCTCCCTCCTTGCCCATTCTGGCCCTCTCCTCCTTCTCCGTGGCGAAAGAGAGACAGCTCTGTTTGGCCGCAGGCATGGATGATTGTTTGACAAAACCGGTTACGTTACGAATACTTCAGGAAAAATTGATGTTTTGGCTGGGATTGGGCGCCGCTGCACCGGCACAGGGGGGCAGGGTTGACCAGCACCAGGATCCCGTAAAAATATTGGATGCAAAGAAGCTGGCTGACCTCAAGCAAGCATTGGCGGGTGTTCCCGGCGCCTTTGCCGACCTGGTTGGCCAGTTTCTTGACAAATCGGAGTCCCAAATCGTAGAGATCAACCAGGCTTTGATTGTCGGGGAGTTTGCCCTCGTACAGCGCAGGGCCCACAGCCTGAAATCCCAAAGCGCCACCTTTGGCGCCATGACCCTTTCGGATCTGCTGAAACAATTGGAGCTGCATGCCCGTTCCGGGGATCTCTCCGCAGCGACGAACGCCTTGAAACGGGTGCAGACCGAGTTCAGTCACGTCAAGACGGCCTTGGAAAACGAACGCCTCCCGCAACCTCAGCCCCTTGCCTGAAGAGATCCATGGACACTCAGACAATATCCCGGGAAAACCCTTTTTTTGTCTACTATGGGGGGATCGTTGTCAGTTGGTTTGCAGACGGAAGCCGCGTCCGGACATCCTCCGATGACCTGATAACCTGGATCACACCCTCCACATCCTGGAGCGATGCCGAATCCCCGGAAACCCATGGTGACAAACCTGGCACTTTCCTGGATGAAACCCGGGTCAGCATATTGCAGCAGAAGGTCAAGAAGCTTCGCGCCTCCCTGTTGGAAGAGGCGAAGCACACCCGGGAGAGGGGCGCCACCGGTCCCAGCACAAAACCCCTGACCCAACAATTCGAACTCTTCCGACTGGCCTTGATGCAGCGCAACGAAGGGGTGGTGACCGAAAACCCCTTCTACGAACTGGCCCGCATCCTGTTTGAACTCAACCTGGTCGCCCTGCGGTCCGCTTTTGTCGCCCATCAAAGGCATATCAGCGCCCCCCCTCCCCCCCCCATCAAGGTCACGCGGTCCTTGGCCAACATTTGGGGATCAGGAACCGGAGGTCTCTCCTTGTGGCGAAAAATTCGTGAAACCCTGACCAAGACCGGCAACCTGGGAAAGTTTCTGCTGGGTCTTTTTCTCTATTGCGGTTCCTCCCTGACCACGGCCATGGGAGCCAACGATCTGTTTCAGAATCCCTCGTTTATCAAGCTGTTCGGCGAAGAGCTGGCCGGTCAGGAACATCAAAGTACCCGCTTGCTCCTCTCCCTGGCAGTGGGGCTCCTGCTCTCCTCGGTCATTCTGGATTTCAAGTCACGCCTGTTTCAGGGGATCGCGTCCACCGGCGCGGTCTTCCGGGGCATGTTGACCACGTTTCGCCGCTATCCCCGCTGGTTTGTCGTGGCCTTCTTTCTTACCGGCGTCTCCATTTCGACCAACTTTGACGGCATCGTGCTGCTGACTTCTAAATCCAGTGACCTCCAGCAACAGTGGTTTGTCATTCGCGACCAGGTCAGCGCCGCCCTAGGCGACCCCAAGACAGCCAACCCGGAAAAACCCAGCACCCTCCACGATATCCGTGTCGGTCTGGAAGGGAAGGTCAAGGCAGCTCTGGAGAAGTTTCAGAGCGTCCCGCAGGACGAGATGCGCGGCATCGCCAGCAGTGGCATTTCGCTGAAAGGCCCCCGCTATTGGGGAAAACATTACATCATCCACGGGGGATATCAGCCCGGGCAACGCGATGTCAGTCGGGAATCCGACAAAAAAAGCGCTCTGGCCACCGAAATCGATACCATGCTGCGTGCGTCCAAACTGGACCTGAAAGTCTCCCTGAATGATCGCGTCAAGCACATCATGGCCGAATACGACCGGGATTTCCGGAACATGGAAAGCATCGTCGGCCACGAGATGCAGTCGCTGGAAAACCTCATGAACTTTGACTCGTTGACCCTGAAAAACTCCGGAACTGTCCTGGCACTGGAGCCTTATCACGTCAACGAAAAGGTTCAAACCATTGTCGTTGCTCTGGAAAAAAGCAAAAATCGCTTTGGCGTAACCGCCAAAAAAATTGAGAGCTTGAGCGAAGAGTACGTGCAACTGCTCCGCACCGTGGACCGGGCCGGAACCCCCTCCAATGTCAACTATGATATCCATATCAAGATTGACATCCCTCAGATCAGCGCTATCGACAAGTTGAAAGAGGGTGGCATCCCCATGGCCAAGCGGCGCAGTATCCCCGAGTTGTACGCTTTTCTGTTGAACCATTATGGCGTCGTTCTGGGCCTGTCTTTTCTGATCTTGATCCTTGTCGTCGCCATCAGCATGGATCTCTCCGATCCCATCCTCTACAGCACCATGGTGGCGCGCTGGGGCCGCCGCGACCAGGAGTTTCTGGCTGAAAACATCCAGCGTTTCATCGAGTGGGAGGCAGATCATGTCGCCAAAATCCGCACCTTTCTGGTGCGCTCCGACGTGCGCCCGCTGATGCCCTCTGTCCCCTGCCCCAAAAAAGAGATCATCCACCTGGCCCTGCACGAGCTTTTGGAAGATACCAACCCCATCGTCAAGGATGCCTCGACCCGCTCTTTTGTCGAACATCTTCGCTATTGGTTCATGGGACTTTTCACCACGGCCCGCGTTGCCGCAGTGGAGGCCTACAATGCCCGGCAAACCCTGATCAGCGACTACTACCGGCGGCATGAGGCCTACGCGCCCAATCTGTTGAACCGTATCTTCCCCGGCCTGTTCAGACCGATCGGCAACGCCTACTATACTTTCGGTGCATGCCGTGAAGAAGTTATTGATAAAATTGCAAAAACAAGAGATAAGTTCAATGCCGCACTGGACTCGGAGCACGCCAGGATGGCCCAAATCGTGGTGGCGGAGACCACCACGGACAAGGAGGGATCCACACATATCAGCTCCTCCAGATCCTCCTCCTTTTTTGCTGAAATCCGGCGTCATGTCAAAAACACCCTGTATACCGTGTTTTTGCGTCCTTTGACCCCCCCCGACCGCCGTCCCTTCCCCCTGACCCGCGTGGGCTGGCTGTACTCCACGAGTCAAAGCATGGCCGCCTCTCTGGATCGCAAGAACGTCCTGGAACAACTTCTGCCGTTCCTTCTCACCTCATTGAACGACCGCTTTCCTGACATACGGAGCCGTTTTCTGACCCCCTTGACACAATCCTTGACCCGGATCACCAAACCGGAAGGTCTGATCTCGGCGTTCAAGATCGAGGCGTTGCAAAAGGAGTTTGCAAACCTTGAGCGGGGGTATTTTGAACTCCTCGGCCTGGCGCATTTTCACCGCTCCCTGTTCCATGAGGGGGTCTTTCTGCAAGTAGTCAAGGCCAATAACCTGACTGAGGTGGAAAATATCCTGAAAAATGCTGACCAAAAATTTGACAGCAAACCGATGGAACGCCAGATTGCCCGTCTAGAGGATCGTGTCAGCCAGATCCTGCAACTGATCGACAACCTGGTTTCGCAACAGGATACCCTCATCTTCACCTTGACCCGCATCCGCAAAGATCATCTGAGCCCCATCCATGCCATCATGGAACACCTCAAATTCAGGGAGGTATTCGAGGTCACCCTGGGCATCGACCGGCTGGAGTGCAGCCTGAGTACCATCGAAGATTTTTTACTGGACCTTTGGGACAGCCGAAAAATAGTGGAGCGCCCCAGCCACAAACAAAATGGTCGCTCCGCCGCAAAAAAATCCCTCGGCGGAGACTCTCTCCACGAAATTATCTCCATTATCAGCTTTGACCGGGAAACAGGTGAATTCATTTTGCTCCGCCAGGTACAAAATCTTGAAAGGATGTGTCAGACAACCCATGAGCTTTTGAATTCCACCATCTTTGTCCTGACCCTGGTCGACAAGATCGCCACCAAAATCCGGACACAAATGGACGAGGCGTTGCGATCTCTGCACGAGATCCACGAGATCGAACCCCTGTTTCTCTTTGGATCTGATAACCCGGACGACCCAGCCCAACATGACAAACGGGTCTTTCTCGAAAACTACCGCCTGTTCCTGCGTTCCATTCCCTTACAGATCAACTCCATGAAGGATCGGCTTGACCTGCTGCTGAACAATCCCGACATTGCCGAACCACACAATGTGGCCCTGTGCCGCGCCCTGGAGTCCCAATGCTTCAAACTGTTCAGCTTCCTGAAAAATTGCCTGGAGTATCTCCAGGGCAAGCGGGACTCGGTCGGCCTTTCGACCGCCCTGGTCCAAATGTATCCAGGCCAAATGGGAAGCCAGGTCGGAGGGGCCCTCCGATCAGAATCACCTACCCTACCCGAGTTGGAAGAGGATGCCTTGCCGACTGGTGTCCCCCTGGCCAAGATCATGGGACAAATTCGCCGTGAGCTGGAGGAGACACGCAGCGTATTGTTGGCCATCAACCAGTTGGAATGGAAAGCCCTGGAGTGTCCCATCCCCCCGCAGGAACTGATGAAGACCTTCAAGACCCATCAACCTTTCCTGAAGCATCTCACCCTGTCGATTGAGGATTCACAGGCAACGCTTGGCGCCATCCAGTCGTCGATCGACCAGGGAGACCCGGAAGAGAGAATCCAGTCCGCCCTGTTACCCTTGTATCAACAAACCCGGGTCTATCTGCAAAGGGTGAAGCATATTCACACACAGGTCTCCATCTCTCCCGTCATCGACCGCCGTCTGCAAGCGGAAAACAATGCGGCTGGAGACCCACCCAAGGTTGACCACAAGCGCTCCAAAGATTCTCTGCTGTACGAGTTCTGTGGTACTTCGTATCATGGTTCCCGACGTCGGGCCGAGCGCACACAGGTCAACAGCTCCTTTGAACTGACGTTGGCCTCGGGGGGTACCATAACCGGGCAGACGGTAGATATCAGCAAGTCTGGTCTGGCCGTGGAGAGCGACACCCCGGACCCCTCCTGGGCCAAGGAGATGCAGGGAACCGTAACCTTGGGCATCGATCCCGACAAATCGGAATTTTCCTGTTACCTGGTGCGGGTCGCCGGCAAAAGGGCGGCCATGACCATCGCCAACAAGGATGAGGACCGTTTTGTCAAACTGGTCCGCGACAGGGTTTTGGGTGGCGCTGTAGGGGGGCTCGTGACCCTGGACTCGGAGTTTACCATCTCCCTCTGACACCACATCGTCCATCAGCTCCAGGTCATGTGCCATGCAAAACGAAATCTCCTATCAGGAACTGGTCCAATTTCTCAGAGGTGTCGCCGGATTTCGCGAGATCGACCCGACCGTCATCGAGACCAGGATTATCCCCATGCTGAGCGTGGTCACATATCAGACCGGTGACCAGATCCTGCGCAGAAACCACGATAACGGCACCTTGTATCTGCTGCGCGACGGCCAAATCCGGGTGGAGGTTCCCACCGCAGGTGAACCACGCCCCGTCATTCTCAAAGCCGGGGCCATCCTGGGCGAGATGTCCCTCGTCTCCAACAAACCTGCCGCCGCCAACGTGTTTGCGCACACCGATGCCACCCTCCTGACCCTGGATGTGGAGACCTTTCGCGACCTCATGCAGGAAAATGTCGAAATGACCCGATCCTTTGCCTTCATGATCGGCCAGCGGATCGCGGATTTTGTCAAACTGAGAAAATAACAAGTGAGGGAACTACTCGGCGCCCTTTCAAGAAAAGCTTGGATATGAAAGCCTTTGTCAGGGCTTCGCCCCGAACCCCACCAGGACTCTGTCCTGGACCTGCCAGGGGGCCAGCCCCATGGATCCCGATTCGTGACCGGGTACATGGGCAGCTACTAAAGTGCGAAAGGTGGCAAAGAAATTGGCTCGCTTGATGCTTGTGTACTGCGTCGGATTCTGCCTGCATCTGTCGGGATGAGGTTCTCATGCCCAATATCCTCGCCGTCTATTTGAACCATACCTGGTTTCCCGGGGTTCTGCTGCTCGTCATTCTGGCCTGGGGCACTCTCCAGTGGATACGGCTGGACCGGGTCCATCTGCAATGGGTCCGCTCCCGGTTGGCATCGGCGCAAACCCTCCTCGACAGCCAAGGCAGCGTCCAGGAGTTCTCCCGCAATTTTTCCACCATCGATGCCGGCTTTGCCCGCAACGAGCTGTTGGCCGATGCCTGGGCTGCGTTCCGACTGACCCTGCGGGTGCAGGCAACAGAGCCCGTGCGCGGCCTGCGGGATGCGCGGGAATATTTTCCCTTCGACAAGGTGGTTGTGCCACATATCGACCTGGAATTTTTCCGCTCGGTACCGGGCTACATGATCGGGGGAGGCTTGTTGATCACCTTCGCCACCATGACCGCCGCCCTGATCACCACCACCCAGGGGCTGGTCACCACCGATCCCAATCAGTTCCGGCATGCCCTGCTCGGATTGCTGAACACCGCCTCGCTGAAGTTTCTCATCTCCTTCGTCGCCATTTTTGCCGGCATGCTCTTTTCGTGGGCCGAACGGCACCGGGTGCGTACCCTCACCCGCCAGATGGATATTTTCTGCGTCGAACTCAACATGCGGATCATGCTGGGTAGCGCCGACTCCCTGGCCATCCCCGGTGGCATGACCGCCACCATCGATGAAACCGGCCTCGCTGAGCAAATCTCCGCCCGTCTCAATCTCTCCATCCATACCTTGCGGGAGAAGGTGGTCAAAAGCATCCAGGGCACCCTGCATCCGGTTCTCGAAGAGTTGCGTCAGGAAAATGCCCGCCAGGCAGAGTCCCAGGAGATCTCCCTCAACGAGTTGATGATGCGCCTTGATCAACAAAAACGCGCACGCGAGGCCGATACCTCCCGGGAGTTGCAGCGCGCCACCACCCGCCTGGACCAGGTCATCGGCTCGCTGGAAGAACGTTTTGCCGAAATGGCCCGCGACTCCGCCGTGCGGGTGTTGGACACCTATCAAGACCGGACCGAACAAATGTTGCGGAGCCGGGAGACACTTTTGCGGCAGTCGTTGCGAGAGATGACCGATCGTCTCACCCTGAACCAAACCCCTGAAACAACCCTCGCTCAACTCCAAACCGAGATGGCCCGCATCGGAGATTTGATCCGGGAGATGGGACAGGGTCTGGTGGTCGAATGGACCGAGCGCCTGCGGCAGGAGGTTTCTCCGGAACGGGTGGTGGCCGGTATTCACCAGAAAAGCCAACACCTGCCCACCCATCAGGAACCCCTCTATCAACAAACCCTGGCCTCCGTCCTGGAGAGGCTGAACAGCGACACGTTTTTGACGCCCCTGCTGGAGACCCTGCATGCCGAGGGCGAACGCTTGGCACAACGCAACGAAAGCGTCATTCGTCAGGTGTTGGCCGAAACCACGACGGAGTTGCACACCCACCTCTCGGCATCGCCGGGCCAGACCGATGCCACGCAATTTGAACGTCCCCTGGCCAGGCTGGAGGCCAGGACCGGGGAGTTGTTGCACCACGCCATCCAGGAGCTTTTGCAAAACCTCCAGCACGCCGAAAAACGCTTTTTGCAGGACAATGTTCAGGCTGTGCGGGCCATCCTGGATGAGAAAGAGTCCCACACCGCTCAGGCCATGCGGGCCATCCTGGATGAGAAAGAGTCCCGCACCGTAGCACAACCGCCGGATCTACAGCCTGTTTTGGCCGAACTGCGCCGGCAGGGCGCCTCCCAGGAGACGATGCTGCGCGAACTCCTGGATGGCCACAACAACCAGCCGGATCTGGAACCGGCGCTCCAGGAGCTGCGTGCGGCGCTGGCAGCCGGGCGGGTTGACCTGGAGCCGCTGCTGGCCGTGTTGCGGGAGCAGAGCGCAAGCCTCGCCCAACGACAATCACAAACCCTGCACGAAGTCCTGGACGCCGTCGCGGTGCGGGGCAGTGATGGCGCGGTCAGCCTGGATCCCCTGCTCGCCGCCGTCAAGGCCGAAGGGGAGAGGGTGCTCTCCCACCAGAGCGAGTTGGTTCATCAGGCGCTGGCCGCAGTGGTCACCGATCTGAAGAGCGTCCTGGGCAGTCCCAACCTGGCGCAGGATCTGACCCGGACCATGCAGGAAACAGTGCAGGAAGAGGGCAAACGCCAACGCACCGCCCAGGAGCAGGCGGTCCGCCTGGCCCTGGCCGAAGAGGGACAACGCTGGCGGCTGGATCAGGCAGAAACCATCCGCACCACCCTGACCGCTGCGGAAGAAAAGCTGCGTACCCATCAGGAGCGAGTGGCCCGGCAGACCGTCACCGACGTGGTCGCCAAATGGGCAGATTTGAAGGAAATATTGCACAGCCAGAACGAAACCCAGCTGGCCACCCTGGAGCGGCAATGGCGGGATATTCTGAGTGCTGAGTTGGGCAAGCGGGATCCACTCCTGACCCATCTGGGAGAGGTCTTGACCCGGGATCCACCGGCATTGGATCTGCAACCTCTTCTGACCGAGTTGCGCCAACAGAATACCCTACTCCTCGCTGCCCAGGAGAGGGTATTGCAGGATCTCCTGGGAACCGACCGGCGCACCCTGGAACCCATTCTGACCGAGGTGCGCACCGCCCTGACACTGGACCGAATCACCCTGGATCCGCTGTTGGCCGTCCTGCGGGAGCAGGGTGAATACCTGGCCCAATACCAATCCCGAACCCTGAGCGAGGTGTTGGAGAGCGTGGCGGTGCGCGGCAGCGATGGGGAGGTCAGCCTGGAACCCCTGATGGCCGCCGTCAAGGCCGAAGGAGAACGTATCCTTTCCCGCCAGGACGAATTGATCCATCAGGCGCTTGCGGGTCTGGCACTCAACCTCAAGGTGGTCATGGGTGGCGACACCGCCCAACTCCAGGAACACCTGACTCAACAGGTTGGAAACGTTGAGAAACGCCTAACCCCGCTCCTGGAGAAACTCCAAGATCATCACCGGGCTTTGACAGGACATTTGACAACCATCGGCCAGCAGATCGAACCCATCGCAGAAACAATCCAGGCTCATCACAAGGTTCTCACCGGACAACTGGAGACCATCGGCCAGCAGATCGAACCCATCGCCGGAAGGCTCCAGGATCGGCAAGACGTTCAGACCGAACAGTTGACGAGCGTCAGCCACCGGATCGAACCGGTCCTGGAGAGGTTGATGGAACAGAGCGCAACCCTGGCCGAACGGCTGCGCGGGGTGGAAAACCAGTTCGCTCCGCTCCTGGAGAAGTTGCAGGACGAACATGCAATCCTTCTTGCCACCCATGAGCAACAAATACGAGACATCCTGGCTGCCGAGTTTGCCCAACGTGACCCGCTTCTGGCCCATTTGGAGGAGGTATGGACGACACCCGACCCTGAACCGGATTGGCAGCCCCTCCTCGACGCCCTGCACAACCGGAGCACCTCACTGCTCGCCGCCCAGGAGGAGGCTTTGCGCAACCTGATCGGTGAGGATCGGGCCACCCTGGATCCACTCCTGACAGAGATGCAAGAGGCCCTGGCCACCGACCGGTTCAACCTGGATCCCCTCTTGACGGCCCTGCGCACCCAGGGGGAACACCTGCTCCAACAACACTCCCAGACCCTGCAAGAGGTGCTGGATCTCATTCGGGGCGGAGTGGGTTCAGGAAGCTTTGACCTGGAGCCGTTGCTTGCCGAGGTCAAGGCAAGGGGAGAACAACTCCTGACACGCCAGGAGTCCTTGATCCGACAAACCCTGGAGGGTGTGCTGGATGACCTGCGTACCGTCACAGATCACGGCAATCTGGCGCGTGAGTTGACCAACGCCGTCAAGGACGAAGGGAGCCGCCTGCGCCTGGACCAGGAGCAAACCATCCGCAACGCCTTGGCCCAACTTGAGGAGCGCCTGACCGAGCGGGCTGGTCCGACTGGCGTGGAGTCTGTCTTGCGCGAGTTGCTGGCCCAGGAACGGCGGAGCCTGGAACCGGTGTTGACGGAGGTGCGCCATGCCCTGGCCCAGGATCGCTTCACCCTGGATCCGTTGCTGGCAGCCCTGCGCGAGCAGAGCGAAAACATGGCCCAGCGGCAATCCAAAACCCTGCACGAGGTGTTGCACGCCGTGGCTGTGCGCGGTAGCGATGAGGGGGTCAATCTGGATCCGCTGTTGGCAGCCGTCAGGGCCGAAGGGGAACGCATCCTCTCCCGCCAGGATGAGCTGGTCCGTCAGGCCATGGGCAACGTTGTCTTCGACCTGAAAGCCGCCGTGGGCAGCGACGATCTGGCACGGGATCTGACCCACGCAGTCAAAAACGAAGTGGAACACCTGCGCACCAACCAGGAGACGGTGCTGCGTGACGCCCTGGCGCGTGTGGCCGACGATCTGAAGTCCCAAAACGAAACACTGCTCGCAGCCCAGACCAGGCTGATGACAACGACCCTGGGTAAAGATGATCTCTCAGCCGCCCTGGATGTGGCATCGAGGAGCTGGAACGATCCGTTGACCAGGGAGATCCAGGCGATCGGTGAACGGCTGAATGCCTTTATCAACACCTTGAGCAAATCTGGAGAGACCGAAAGAAAGACCTTCCTGGAGCACATCCAGGCCTCTGCCGCAAGCATGGTCGAGGCACAAAAACGCTCCCTGGAAGATGCGGTGGTCCATATCCTCACTCCCATACGCAACCTCCTGTACGAACAGGGAGAGCGCCAGAACGAAAGCCTGGTGCGCATCCTTTCCCAAGCACCGGGAGGGGGTTCGGGTACGGCAGAAAGCATCGACACCAACGCTTCGTGGGTCTTCGAGATTTTCCGCCGGGAAACCACCCAACTCCTGGAACGACAGATCGAGATGGTGAAGGAGGTGTTCGGCACCCAACCGGAAATCCTGCTGGGTGCCCTGCAAGAGTGGGCCGAGTTGTTGATCACCCGGCAAAACACCGAGTGGCGGGAGTCCCTCACCACGTTGAACCTCTCCCCTGCGCGGAGCGCCGTTGCCCACACCACCGGTACGACCTTCGATGAAGCCACCCTGGCCCAGGCCATCGTGGAGAGAATCTCCCTGACTCCGGTCCTGCAGGCTATGGAAAAATTTGGCCAGCATCTGGCCGACAACCAATTCCAGGCCCTGCAATCCGCCCTACAGGAGATGCTACAGAGAGATGCCAACCTCCTGAGGGAGGGGCATGAACGCATGCTGACCCTACAGGAACAAGGTCAGGAGTCGTGGCATCGAACCATCGAAGAACGTCTGTTGACCCCCATCCTGGAAGCCATGGGCCAGCAGGAGGAGCATCTGCTCCAGGTTCGGGCCGCGACTGCAAACTCCCTCGATCACGACACCCCGGTTCAGGAGTTCGGCCTTGAACCCCTGGTGGCCATTCTGCGGGAGGAGTTGCGCGGCGTCGTGGCCCTCCTGCCGCCGGAAGATCTGCTGGAACGGATCGTAACCGCCATCCAGGAGATGGATGAAAACTTGGTGCAGCAGTTGGCCCGTGAACTCTCACCTTCCTCTCTGCTCCAGGAGGTCCAGGAGCAGTTGGCCCGTCAGGATGGCCTGCTGGCCAAACTCCCTGCCGGTGACTCCCTGACCGGGGCCTTGGAAACGTTGCGCACCCAGGTCGAGGCCGGTTTGGCCACGGGCCTCTCCGCCGAAGTTGTGACCGAGATCGTCAAACGGGAGACCCATCAACTCGTCGAACGGTTTGCCACCAGTCAAACCAGCCTGCACGCCATGTTGTTCCCCTTGAACGAACTGTTGCCTCCCCTGAGCCAGGATCTCCGGCAAAGCAATCTCGATGTTTTGGAAGAACAAAAACAAACCAGGGAAACCCTGATCCAGGCCCTGGAAGGCTTGCGTTCCCACATCGAGGCCAAGCTGGCCCAAGGTCTCACCAGCACTGAAGTCGCCGACATCATCCAGACGGAAACCCGGCGCCTTTCCGAACATCTGACCACCCAGCAAACCAGCCTGCGGGAGATGTTCCACCCCCTGGAAACAACGTTGCAGGATGGGAACACCCGGTTGCAGGCGTTGCAGACCATGTTGAACCCTCTGGACGCCACCTTGCAAAAAGGCAACGACCAGTTGCAGGCGTTGCAGACCGTGTTGAACCCCCTGGGAGATGCCTTGCGGCAGGGTCACGCCCAGATACTGGAAGAACAAAAACGGGTGGTTGCCGAGGTCTTGACCCCCCAATGGCATGACCAGGAGGCCCGGTTGCTCGACCTGGGCCGACAAATCGACCATTTGGCGCAAAACCAGTCCCTGGTGTTGCACGAGGCCTTGGAGAGCGTCGCCGTGCGCGATGGCTCGGGCCAGTTGACCATCGAGCCCATTCTGGCGGCCATCACCGCTGAAGGGGAACGCCTCGTTGCCCGTCAGGAAGAGTTGCTCAGCGCCGTCTTTGCCTATGTCCGCTCCGACCTGAATCAAATCCTCCGCCAGGAACAACGCGAGGTTTTGCACCAGGAGGTCCAGGGTTTGACCGACCGCCTGACCCACATGGATCAAACCCTGCGCCAGGAACAACGCGAGCTGCTGCAACAGGAAATACAGGGCGTTGCCGGACACCTCTCCGGAATCGGCCAGACCCTGCGCCAGGAACAACGCGAGCTGCTGCAACAGGAAATACAGGGCGTTGCCGGACACCTCTCAGGTATCGGCCAATCCCTGCGCCAGGAACAACGCGAGCTGCTGCAACAGGAAATACAGGGCGTTGCCGGACACCTCTCAGGTATCGGCCAATCCCTGCGCCAGGAACAACGCGAGCTGCTGCAAGAGAAGATCCAGGAACTTGGCGCACGCCTGGGAGAATTCGCCCAAGCCGCCCGGCAACAACAGCAGGAGATGGGAACCCACCTGGAACAGGTTCTGGCCGCCGCCCTCGCGGAGAGTCGCAACCATCTCCTGGCCGTCCTGGCGGAGATCCGGCAACAACCGACCGGTGAGCCCTCCCAACCTTTCGCCGAGCAGAAATGGCAACAGTGGGAAAGCCAGCTGCTGGCCAGGCAAGAGAAGCTCCTGGAGGAACTTTTTGCCCGGGATCGGGCCACCCTGGAACCCATCCTGGGTGAGTTGAAAAAGGCCCTGCTCCATGATTTTGCCACTCTGAAACCCGATCTGGAAAAGTTGCAGACCGCACTGGTTGCCGGGGAGCGTGTCGAGCCAACCCATCTGCTGGAACAGATGCATCGGCACCATGGCGAACTCCTGCCGGCGATGGACCGGTTGATTCGGGACAACCTGAACCGGGAAAGCCTCGTCATGAATGCCATGATCGACGACTTCCGTGGTCTGTTCCGGGATTTTTCGATCAACCAATCCCGCGCCCTGCACGATGCCCTGGATGCGGTCGTGGTCAAGGGCATGGAGGGACAATCCACCCTCGACCCCGTTGTCGCCGTGGTCAGGGCCGAAACCGGACGCATGATGCTCCAACAACGGCAAATGATGGACGAAGCCCTCCCCGCCGCCCTGGCCCGGGCCGGCGCCACCCACTCCCGCGAGGTGGTGGCCGAGGTATTCCGCCAGGAGATCGGCCAGCTTGAAGAGCGTTTGCGGCTGGGACTGGAACGGCTGGCCTCCTTCATGGGGCCCGCCATGGAGTCCCTCAACAAAAAATTGGAATTTGAACCCCTGAAGGAGATCATCCGGGAGGAGAGCGAGCGGTTGACCCGGCGCCTGAGCCTGGACCTTGGCCGGGAAGAACTGGAAAGAACAATCCTCAACCAGGGGAATCAAATCAGCCAACGGCTCGTTGAACAGCTGAGCCGGAGCTTTTCCATGGATCCCCTGCTGGATCGGTTGCGGGAGATGGAGGGCCGTCTGGGCCAGGAACTCTCGCCCCGTGGGGTGCTGACAGCCCTGCATGCGGAAGGGGAGATGACGGTCAACCGGCTGGAACGGGTCATCCGCACCGCCGTGACCGACCGACCTGAGGGGATCTCCCGCACGGAGTTGGCAACCACTCTGACCCACATTGTCCAGCAAGAGGGTGAACAACTGGAAGGTGCCCTGCACCGGGTCGTCACGGATGCCCTTGCCAGGCAAGAGGGTGAACAACTGGAGGGCGCCCTGCACCGGGTCGTCACGGATGCCCTTGCCAAGGTGGTAGAGGTTTTGCCAAAACCCGCTGCCATCGTGCCCCCCCCCAAAGATGACCCCCGTCACCACCCCTGGCGAATCAAAGGGGACTCCCTGCTGACACTGCTGGAAGATGTGTCGCGCTTCATGGCGGTGTTTTTCGAGCGCAACGACGAGCGCATCAGCGCCAACATCGAGGAGATCGTCAGCCAACTGAAGGCCGATGTACCGGTCAACGATCCCAAGATGGTCGATCTGATCCTGGAGTTGACCGAACGCTTCAGCCGGTTGATCTTCGAGCATAACCTGGAGATCAACGGTCAGGTGTTGCAGGAGCTTGACCAGGGCCTGCTCAAAATGGCCCAGGGACTCCAGGATTTCACCCTGGAACTGATGGCGGAATTGAACGCCGAGATGGCCCTGGATGCGGATGAGATCCAAACCAACGCCGAGATGACCCTGGATGCGGATGAGGTCCAAACCGAGGTCGTCGCCGAAACACCGGAGGCGCCACCCTCGATGCCTTCCGCCGCCGAGGATCCCCTTCCCCAGATGGCAGCAGCACCGGTGGACTCCGCCTCCCCGACCCAGGATGCCGCTCAAAGTGCTCCTGACCAGCATCCCTGGCGCATCCATGGCAGCTCCCTGCTGGATCTGTTGGAAGATGTCTCCCGCTTTGTGGCCGCTTTCCTTGGGGAGAACGATGAACACATCACGGCAACGATCCGGGATATCACCACCCGGCTGCACACCGGTGCGCCGCTCGGTGACCCCTGGGTGATCGACCTCCTCCTGGAGTTGACCGAGCGCTTCAGCCAGATCATCCTCGACCGGAATCTGAACGGCCATGTCCTGTTGGAGCTCGACATGGGGTTGATGAAGGTTGCCCAGGGGTTGCAGACCTACACCCAAAAATTGCTGCTGGAGTTGTCAAACCAGCCCCAGGTTACCCCAGCCCCTTTGCCGGCGCCGGTCAGCCCACCCCCCGCTTCGGTCAGCCCACCTCCCGCTCCGGTCAGCCCACCTCCCGCTCCGGTGACGCCAACCCCTGTTCCCGATCAGACCGCGAAGCTGCCCATCAAGCCCACCCGGGTCAAGGCGCCCGCTTTCGTGCCCACCCGGGTCACGACGCCGCCCCCTGCTCCCATGCCCATGGAACAGCCGCCTGCCGCTGCCACCCACTCCGGAACACGCACCCCCACGGTCACGGATCCACGGAGAGAAACCTCCGCCAGGACAACGCCCGGTCCCTGGCAACACGTCGCCACGCTCCCCGGGCCAACAGCGGCCCTGCCTCCACCCGATGAGTCGCAAAAGTCCACTCCCCGGCAAAAAGCGACGACTCCCTCAGCCCCATGGCACGCACCTTCCCCGTCGCCGACCACGCTGCGCCAAGCGCCAGCGGGTACCCACAGAGCCGGGTCGCCGGTCAACACGCCACCCGCAGGTCCGTGGCACGCTCCATCTCCTTTGCCGACAAAGCCGAGCCAGCCGTCCGCAGCGATCCACGGCTCCGGCGGATGGGTAAAGGGGAACATACATCCAGAGTCCGGGGAAAAAGTCGGCGGTCCGTGGTTCATCAAACCGCCCGGGAATCTCCCCGCCGTCGCCAAACTGGAGCTGCATCAAGTTTTCACGCAAGAGCCAACGCCCCCTGCCCCCCACGATGGCATCGTAACGCCCAGAGTGCCAAAATTGGACAAGTTGTCTTTCTTCAACAATTTTTTGTCACGCTACAAATGAGCGCGTGATGGTGCGCACGTACTTTGGCTGAGGAGTCCGGAGTCGAATCGACTCCATGCATTGCAACCGGGACAAGCCTTGAATGGCCAGGGTTGACATGAAACTGAACCGCCACGATCCAGTCACTTACATGCTGCTTGATGGTGCCATTGGCATTATGACCTGGTTCCTGATGCTGCTTTTCTGTGCTCTGATCTTCTTTTTTTCGCTCCTGGCTCCCCATGCCCCTTCCCAGGTTGTGGGCATATCTCCGGCAACTCCACCCCGGCAAACTGCCGCCGAGCCAGAGGCCAAACCATCTGAAACCACGTCCCGGCAGACCACCACGACACCCTCTGTCCAACCTCCGGTTGGCTCAACCCAACAGACGCCCATCACGACCACCGTGCAACCACCCGTTACCACGGTCGAAAAAACACCGGTCGAGACCATCATCAAACCACCCGTCGCCACGGTCGAAAAAACACCGGTCGAGACCATCATCAAACCACCCGTCGCCACGGTCGAAAAAACACCGGTCGAGACCATCATCAAACCACCCGTCGCCACGGTCGAAAAAACACCGGTCGAGACCATCATCAAACCACCCGTCGCCACGGTCGAAAAAACGCCGGTCGAAACCATCGTCAAACCACCCGTCGCCACGGT